>CABRIB010000029.1 GCA_902470915.1 uncultured Collinsella sp.
TGAAGGGAGCGCTCCCGCAAACTGCCTCTTGACAACTTATAGGAGCGTCGGTTTTATTGGCGGAAAATCGGGGGGTGCTCAAGGGTTCCGGAATTTGCCGCATACTTCCGCAAACGACGTCTCGGTGGCACAAAAAATCGCCCTCGGAACCCTGAGATAATGAACAGATGTAGCCGTTCGCCGCAAATTACCGTCCGTTTATAGAACCCACCCCCAGTGTGCAGCCCTCTTACGGTTGAATAAATACACATCTATGGAATTACGTAAGAGAGGACTGTTCCTATGAGCTACAAGACCGTTTGCGTTGCCGGCGGCGGCGTGCTGGGAAGCCAGATTGCCTTTCAGGCTGCCTACTGCGGCTTTGATGTAACGATTTGGCTGCGCAGCGAGGGCAGCATCGGCCGCACCCAGCCCAAGATCGATCATGTGCGCGAGGAGTACATCGCGGCAATCGAGGGTATGGCGGACGGCACGGGCGAGTGGTGCTCCGGTATCGCCGATAGCGGCCAGCCCTTCGACAAGGAGGCGGCACTCGCCGCCGTTGAGCGCGCCTACTCCACACTCAAGCTGGAGCTCGATCTTGCCAAGGCAGTGGCCGACGCCGATTTGGTCATCGAGTCTATGGCTGAGGATACCCAGGCAAAGATTGACTTCTACAAGAAGCTCGCCCCGGTCCTTCCGCAAAAGACCGTCGTCGTGACCAACTCCTCCACGTTACTGCCGAGTACCTTTGCCAAGTACACTGGCCGCCCCGAGAAGTACCTGTCGCTGCACTTTGCCAACTCTATCTGGAAGAACAACATGACCGAGGTCATGGCACAGGACCAGACCGACAAGCGCTACTTCGATGAACTCGTCGACTTTGCCAACGACATCCGTATGCTGGCGTTGCCCGTCAACAAGGAAAAGAACGGTTATCTGCTCAACTCCATGTTGGTACCGTGGCTGCTTTCGGGCCTTGATCTGTACGTCTCGGGCGTGAGCGATCCCAAGAGCATCGACCTCGCGTGGACGCGTGGCACCGGCGCTCCCAAGGGCCCGTTCCGCGTATTCGACACGGTGGGTATCCAGACGGCCTACAACATCGTCATGCAGTATCAGAAGGTGCCGGGCCTGGTGAGCCCGCTGCTCAAGAAGATGATGATGCCCTACAACTTTAAGGCCATGGCCTCCGTCCTCAAGAAAATGCTCGACGAAGGCAAGCTGGGCGAAAGCTCGGGCGAGGGCTTCTTCAAGTACTAAGAACGATCCCTCGGGGTCGGAGGAAAACGGATCATTTTCGGCCGCCAGCAGTGAGAAGATGGACCCAGAAATAGAAAGGAGTGGCAATGGGCTGGCTCGGGCTTTGAAGACAAGTTATTGCAGGCCCAGGGCGATTTCTCGCTCAATGCAGGCCAGCACAGCGTGACGTATCTGCCGAGTTCTGACACGGCAGCGACTGGTCGCTACCAAGTGCTGTTATACGACAACAACTTTGGTGCGGCCGAGAGCTACCCCAAGTTCGATTGGGGCCAGCTGGGCGCCGCGGTGGTGACCGACTACAGTAAGGGAACGCATTCGTTTGGGCGCGTCTTTACGGTGGACGAGACCGCGCGTGCCTACGAGCTTGTGGGCCAGATCGCAGTGCCGTTCTCGGGCTACGTGAGCAGCGCACAGCGCGTCGGCGATTCGAATAGTATGCTCGTGGCATCGGGCCAGGCCAAGACCTTTGCCGAGTACGATCGCTATGGACTGCCCATCGCCACCTACGAGATGGAAGCCGAAAAGTACATCTACCGCGTGTACAAGTACGAGCTGTAGGGCCGCGCTTAGGTTTGACCAATGGAGTATGAAAACACGCCGTTTGCCGATGCCCCCTCCGCGAGTAGCAGCCATATGGTTTGATAAAAGAAGCATATGGCTGTCGCTAGCCTGCTGGCGACGTTCCCCCTGACATCGGAGGTTCCAGGTATGTTTCGCGCTCCGTTAAACAACTATCGGTTGGGCTAACATGGGTCGCCGTGCTATTTCGATAACCCTTGCAGTGGTCTGCCTGGCTGTGCTCCTGGGCGCTACAGGGCTGTTTGCTATAAGCCGAGAAACGTCCTATATGCAGGAATGCGCTTCCGAAGGGTTTGCCATTGACGGTTACTATCGGGACGACAAGACGAGTCTGGAAACCCTGGCCTTTCTTGAAGAGGATAACCATCGGTGGCAACTGGTCGACAAAGACGGCAGCTGCGTTGACGGGCAGTTTAAGCGTACGGATGACCCCAACATCCTGATATTAAAGAAGGAAAACGGCGAAGAATTCGGTACGGTCCACGTGGTGTATATGTCACGCCGACGCGAGCAGGGCCAGCTCTATCTATTTAGAGATAGCAAGGTGACCCGATTTTATCTGGTGAGCACCGATCCGGCGTTTACGGTGGAGTCTGGCGAGGTCGATTCGGACAGTTGATTCACGGCAATAAAAAAGCGAGCGGGGCGCGGGTGCGAACTGCGCCCCGCCATTTGCTCGTGTCCGTATCGCGTCTGCGCCTCGTCGTAGCTTGCGTCCGTGCGAGCATTCATCCCGCGCCGGCATCACCTGACATCGAACTCCACGCGATCGAGTTCGGGTACGTTGAGGTCGATGAGCTTGCGGGCGACGTGGCGGTCGTGCGCCCCGAGCGCCTCGCTTGTCGTCACGTGGGCGACAACCTCGCGCTCGACGATGCCCTCTTCCTCGCCCTCGGCAGCCGAGGTCTCGACGGCGACGGTGTAATCCTTAAAGCCCGGCAGCACCGCGGCAAGTTCGCGCGTAGTTTCGGTGACGCCATAGCCGTCCTGCACGCCGGCCTGCGCCGAGCCAATAGACCCCGCGGTCATAACGATGCAGGGGATGGCAAAGATGGCCGTTCCCACGATGATGCGGCGGCGCACTTTGCGTGACAGCTCGTCGACCTCGGCGTCTTCCTCGGCGGTCACAATGCCGTCGCCGTTGAGGTCGCGCTTGAGCGGCACGCGCAAAAGAAGCAGCACGGCTTCGGCAGCCAGTGCGATAAAGATCACGTTGATGCCAAACTCGTAAAGCGCTGAGAGAAATAGCGACCCGCTTGCGATGGCGATGCCGTAGCCCGCCGCGCACAGGGGTGGCATGAGCGCGGTCGCCACGGCCACGCCGGCGATGAGCGTGGCGGGTTCCTGATCGCGCGAGTTGCCCAGCCCGCCTGCAAAGCCGCCCGCGAGCGCGACGGCAAGGTCCCATATGGTGGGTGTCGAGTTGTCGATGATGGCGGCCGTGGTGGTGCCAAGGGGCGAGAGCTTAAAGTACAGCGTGGACGTGACCAGGCAAAAGGCCATCTGCAGCGCAAGGCTGGCGACGGCTTCGACGGTAATCTCGCGGTCGAGCGTGGCAATACCGTATGCCATGGCAAGGACCGAGCCCATGAGCGGGCAGATGAGCATGGCGCCCACGATGGCGATGTCCGAATCGATATCGAGGCCGATGCTTGCGATGAGCATGGCGATGATGAGGATACACAGGTGAGAGCCAGTCAGACGCGCGCCGTTTACAAAACGCTTGCGGATCACGTGATAGGGCGCGCGTCCCTCGCGAATGTTGAATGCGCGCTTGAGGAAGCGGGTGATGTTTTCCATGGCTTCGCTATGAGCGGGGCGGATGCCGTGACGCCGATGATGACGCTCGCGCAGTCGCTTGATCTGTTGTTTGTCGAGTTCCATGTCCACCTCGTTCCAGCGCGGTCCGCGCAACGCGCCCGTTGTCCTAACTCTACACCGTGGCGGGCGGGGTGTCTGTTGGATGCGGAATCCGATAGGGCGGATGACGCGGGAGCAAATGCAAATCACAGGCTCAATTCCATCCCGCGAGAATATGATGCACCAGCTCCTTCAAATGTGACGAAACTGTGAAGCACGAGAGCGTGAATTTCAAAAAATACGCTGGTCGCCAATGATGCGCAACAGAATTCAAAAATCGACAGCTACCGTTTGATACGTATGGATACATCCGTGTCAAAGGGAGAAAGCCATGGCAAACTACAGTCCACAACACTTTGAGCCTCGGGCCAAGGCCGTCAACGTCAAGGGCGTTGCCAACCGCGCCGTCGCAACCGTTTTGACGGCGGGCCTCATCGCTCAGCCGCTCATGTCGCCGCTGGCGGCAATCGCCGCACCGTCAACCGATAACGGCGATTCTGTTCAGGGGGGGGTAGTTCTGTAGAGAATACCGTTGCCGCCGGTAACCAAGCGGTCGTAAAGACGGCTGCCCAGCTGGCCGAGGAGTCGGCAAAGCAGCTCAAGGACGCTCAGGCCGCCTACGATGCCGCCCAGAAGAAGGCCGACGCGGCGGGCCAGTCTCAAAAGCAGGCGCAGCAGCAAAAGTATCAGGCCTCGCAGGCTGTGAGCGACAACGAAATCGAGCAGAACGCAGCAGAAGTCGCCGCGCTCCAGGAGAAGATTGACGAGCTCAAAGCCGCCGTCGAAAAGACCGAGCAGCAGCAGAAGAAGCTGGGCGACCTGAAAGATCAGCTCGATCAAGCCAACAAGAGTGTCGAGGATAAGACCCAGGCGCTCAAGGACGCCAAGGCAAAGCAGGATGAGGCCAAGAAGGCCCTCGATGATGCCCAGGCCAAGCTCGAGGCCATGGGTATGGACGAGTACGAGGCCGCCAAGAAGGCCGTCGAGGACGCGCAGGCAAAGCTCGATGACGCCAATAAGGCCGTTGCTACTGCACAGGCCAATCTGGACCAGGCCAAGGCTGCCGAGGCTAGCGCCCAGCAGGAAAAGAAGGACACTGAGGCCGCTCTGACGACTGCCCAGGCCAAGAAGCAGGAGACTGCCGCTGCGCTCGCAGCCGCAACCACCGCGCGCGATAACGCCCAGCAGAAGTTCAACCAGGCGCAGGCCGCGCTCGATGCTGCCGTCTCGGGTGCGGGTGTTGACCTGAGCGCGCTTGAGGCCGCCAAGATCGCTGCTGCTGGTGAGCTCAAGACCGCGCAGGCGGAGCTCAATGCCGCGACGGATGCCGACGCTACCGCCCAGGCGAACCTGCAGGCCGCCCAGGCTGCCGTCGCTGCCGCGCAGGAGAAGGCCAACGCCGCCAACGCTGCTGTGGCATCTGCCCAGTCTGCATACGATGCGGCAAACAAGGAGTACAAGGACGCGGCCAGTAAGCGTGACGCCGCGAAGACGGCATACGAGCAGGCCCAGCAGACCGAGGCCGACAAGAAGACCGCGTACGATAAGCTTGTCGAAGTTCGCAAGCAGAAGCGCAGCGAGTGGGAGGCAGCCTGCGCCGCTTCGAACGCCGCGGAAAAGGCTTATGACGCTGCTAATGCCCAGGTTGAGGCTCTTGAGCAGCAGATTACAGACCTAAAGTCCAACATGACCGTTGACCAGGAAGTCATCAATAAGGGCATGCTCGGCTTTATGGCCTACATCAGCAACAGCAGCGATTTCACCGCCCAGCAGAAGTCAAATGCAAGTACCGCCGCGTCGATGCTCATGGGGACGACAGAGAAACAGGACTGGTATGACAAGTACGTCGATCAGGACATGTCTCGCGACACCAATCCGCTCTCCTTGGAGCAGATGCGTAACGCCCTGACCTACCTCGATACCCAGAACAACCTCCGCAAGGCGAACGGCCAGTCTGAGCTTAGCGTCAGCCTCCGCATGACTGCGGCAGCCGCCCTCAATACATCATATTCATCGAACATCTGGGGACACTCGAACTGCTATTTCGATCAAGGTGAGAATCTTGCAGGCGGCGGCGGGGCATACACCGGAGGCGAGACCGAGGATACGCTTGGCTGGCCATATACCGGTCTCTACACCCAGGAGAAAAAGGCGTTCGATAAGTACGTCGAGCAGTATGGTGACGCACTTGGAAGCCATCGATATGATTCCTACTATATCTACCAGCACTACAACAGCATCTACCATGAGTGCGGGCACTATCTAAACATCATCGATGCCGGCGCGAAGGCTATCGGCATCGCGACCGGTAGCGGTAAGAATACCGATTCCGAGGTAACCGTTTTCGACTATAGCGGGAGCACGGGGCAGAAGGATTTCACTGTCTCCGAGTTCAAGAAGCTCGTCAACGACTACATCGACTCTGCCTATAACGCTGGCGGCACGCAGGCGCAGAAGGCGCAGCTCAAGGAGCTTCAGGGCAAGCTCGCCGAGGCGCAGAAGAACTCTGGAACTACTAGGGAAGCTTACTTCGCAGCTGTAAACGGGCAGGATGCCGCCCAGGACGCTTTCACCGCAGCAGATGTGAACATGAACACCGCCAAGGGTGAGTACGAGAAGGCTAAGTCCGGTACCGCCGCCGCGAAGACGGCATACGACGCCGCGAAGGACGCACTCGGCGGAATCGACATCGAGTCCCTCAAGCAGAACCTCGATACCGCCAAGGGCGAGGCTGCCACTGCCCAGGCAGCTCTCGATAAGGCAAACGCCACGCTTGCTGACAGCAAGACGAAGGCAGCCGAGGCCGCTGCTCACAAGGCGAAGGCTCGCAGCGCCCGCGATGCCGCCAAGGCAAAGTCCGAACAGGCCAACGAGGCGTATGGCAACGCTACCGCTTCGGTCAAGGACCTTGCTGCCAAGCGCGATGCCGCCCAGGCGGACCTTGCGAATAAGCAGGGCTCGCTTGACGAGGCAAAGAAGGCCGACGATGCCGCCCAGGCTGGTGTAGACAAGGCCCAGGCCGCAGATGTCCAGGCCGCGACTGCTCTTTCGGACGCCAAGCAGGCAGTTGCCGCCAAGGCGCAGGCTGTGTCCGACGCACAGGCCAAGGCCAAGGCTGCCGAGGGCGAGCTGACCGGCGCAAACAAGGCCTTCGAGCGCTTCGCCGGCGCCCGGAAGGCGGTCGACGACGCCAAGGCCGCCTATGACGCTGCCGTCGCCGGTGTCGCCGATGCCCAGAAGCAGCTCGAGGCCGCCAACGAAGCCGTCGTCGATGCGAACCTCGAGATCGTCAAGGCCAAGGCTGAGCTTGCCAACGACGAGGCACTCAAGGCCGATCTTGAGGCTGTCGACCACAAGGCATCCCTTGCCGCGGGCACGACGGGCAACGAGAAGCTGGTCAAGCTGAACGCTGCCTACGCTCGCTATAAGGCCGCCGTCGATGCCGCCGCTGGTCTCAAGGCTGCTCTGAGCGATGCCGATGCCAAGCTGTCCGATGCCAACGACGCCTATGCCGCCGCGCTTGCCGAGCTTGGCGATGCCAAGGATGCCCTGGCTGCCGCTCAGGCCGAGTACGACAAGTATCATCCCAAGGCTGAGCCTCAGGCCAAGCCCCAGGTTACGCAGGCCGCCGCAAAGGCCCCCGTTGCCAAGAAACAGGCTGCGCCTGCCGCGCTCGCCCAGACCGGTGATGACTCCGCTCTTGCGGGCGAGGTGTTCGTCATCGGCGGTATCACCCTCGTGGCCGCTGGTGTGACGCTGAGTGATCGTCGTCGCAAGCAGATGTAGCGTTTCGAGCGTAGATTCTGCAACGAACTTCGGTTCATAGCAGGAGCGCTTCGATGGCTTAACCGATAAGGCCGGCGCGCTGTCATACGCAGCGCGCCGGCCTTTCTTTGTTTCGATATCAAAAAGCCCGGTCGGTAGCCGCGAAAGCTAGCGACCGGGCAAATCGTAGGCAATATGGTTGCTGTCGAGCAGCTGCTCAGCTTAGCCCAGCAGGCTCAGACCCACGGAGACAAACGCCAGGATAACGCCGACGATGGACTCGCCGCCGAGCAGGCCGCTGGCAACGACCAGACCCTGTTCCTGGAAGGCGGCGTCCTTGGCAGCCCTCTCCTCGTCGGAAAGACCAGCGGTGGCGTCGCGGTGGGCGGACCACTTGTCGTAGGCGAGTTTGACGCAGGAGCCCAGGAATGCCGTGAGCGACATGTAGAACGGCAGGTACACGCCCAGGCCGATCATCATGGCCGGAATGCCGAGCCAATACATGACGATGCCGGCAATAAAGCCGCCCGCGAACCACGGCACGCTCGGGATACCCGAGACCATGGTGGCAACCACGCTTGCCTGCGCGGCCACAAAGCTCTTATCGGGACCAAAGGCATCCGGACCATAGGCGGTGACGAGCGCGACCATGACGGCGGCGGCGACCAGGGCGCCCACGATGCCGCCAATGGCCTGGCCGATCCACTGCGCACGCGAGTTGGTGCCCAGCACGGCGCCAGCCTTAAAGTCGTTCATGACGTCGCCCGCAAGGCCGCACGCCACGGCTACGATGCCGGCGATAAAGAACAGCTTGACCTGAGCGATCTGTGCGAAGGCAGCCACGATGAGCATGACGATGAGGCCAAAGATCTCCATGGGGTCGATACCCGTCTGGCCGCAGCTCTGCGCGCTCATGATGGTGGTGACAAAGGTGAACAGCGTGACGATGACGGCCGGGACGGGACCAAGGTCGAGCGCGATGGCAACGATCACGGCGATGGCTGCGGTGCCCAGGCCGATGATGCCGGCATCGAGCTTAAGGGAGCCCGAGATGAGCGACTGCTCGTTGGTGTCGGTGGAGCTGTCGGCGGCGAGGCCGCGGACGATGCCGGTGACCTGCGGCAGGATGTCCTTAAGGACGACGGCGACGCCAAAGCCCATCATAAGGCCCATGCCGAGGGATTTGACGATACCCTGCGCGGTCACAATATCGAACAGGCCAGCAGCGGTGCCGCCAACGATGATGCCAAAGTTGCCCAGCAGCGCGCCGGCAAACCAGAAGGCGACGGGGGCGAAGCCCACGAGGAAGCCGATGGACAGCAGCATGGGCGAGTTGTAGATGGCAAAGGTCACGCCGGGAATATTGAGCGTGCACAGCATACTGGGCACCACGCCCAGGGCGTCGCGCAGCACGCTGTAGATGCCTGCGATGGCCATGGAGCCAAAGAGCTGCTTACCGGTCTTGCCGCCGGCCTCGGTAGCACGTAGGGTCTGGGCAGCGGCGTTGCCGGTGGGGAACTCCAGCGCGGCGTCCACGATAAAGTGACGGTGGATGAGCGCTGTCGCTAGAAGGCCCAAGATGGTGCCGGCGAGCGCCACGATAAACATGTCGAGCCAGCTGATCTGGTCGGCATAGCCCAACATCCAGGCGCCCGGGATGGTAAACGCCAGGCCGCCGGCGACCATGGCGCCCGCAGACATGATGGTGTGGGTGACGTTGGCCTCGTTGAGGCTGGCGTTGCCCATGAGCTTAAGGAAGAACAGCGAAATGACGGCAGCGAAAATGATCGGCCAGGGGAGGGCGCCCATCTTGAGGGCGGTATAGGCCGAGCTTGCCGTGATGATCACGCAGCCAAGGGCGCCGATGACGACGCCGCGCAGCGTGAGTTGACCGCGCATCGAGGTGCGGTTCGAGGGATTGCTCATATAGAACTCCTTTGCGTATATCCGCTTCCCCCGGGAGCGCCGCTACGGATACGGCGCGGGAAGTCGGGTTACCAAGGGCCGATGCGTGAGCTCGCGTACGACCGCGCATCAGTATAGCCGCAAGCTAGTCATTTTGGGATGACTGGTTTAGGTAGGCGATATACTGCTGGGCAGACGAAAGGAGCGCCGACGATGCTTAATGGGTGCGCATATATATTGACGGTCGACGTGGGCAACACGTTCATTCGCTTTGGCCTGTTTGCAGAGGATTCGGCCGCGGCGCAGGAATGTCCGCTTGCGACGTGCGAGATTACCACGCCGTCGAGCATCACAGCAGACGAGGCGCGCATGCGTCTCGTGCAGGTCATGGCCGCACTGGCGGTCGATGCGGGCATGCCGGGTGCACTTGTGCCCGCGGCGGCCGTGCTGAGCTGCGTGGTGCCGGCGCTCGAGCGCCCGTGGAAAGCGGCGCTTTCTCGCACCTGCACGGGGCGCGTGCTCACCGTGGGACCGGGACTTAAGACTGGCATGCCCGTCCACTACGACGACCCCGCCGAGATCGGCCCCGACCGCATCGCCGATGCCGTGGCGGCTCGTGCCGTCTACGGCTCTCCGTGCATTGTGATCGACCTGGGCACTACGACCAATATCGAGGTCATCGATACGCACGGAACCTTTGTCGGCGGCGTCATCGCGCCGGGTCTGGCACTTGGCGCCCGCTCGCTTTCGGCCGCTGCGGCGCGCCTGCCGCAGGTCGAGCCCTCGGCACCCACGCATGTGATCGGTCGCAACACGCGCGAGGCCATGCGCTCGGGCGTGGTCTTGGGCGAGGTGGCCCGCATCGACGGCATGCTCGACATGGTGCTCGCCGAGATGCGCGCGACCAAGGCCGCGGGGGAGGGCAGCGTGCCCATCGTCATTACCGGCGACGATGCCGAGGCGCTTGCGGCCCTTGTCGGCCATAGCCTGACGGTCGACGATGCGCTGACGTTGCGGGGTCTCGCCGAGCTCTACCACATCAACCAAAAGCCACGCCGCGCGTAGCGATGGGGGCGATGGGACAAAAACGTCTCCACCTTCCACCTGCTACAATGGGTCAAACTATTGCGATTACGGAGGTGTCTGCCATGTCGGACGATCTTCATCAAACTTCGTCAGGCAAGCGCCGCGACGTCATTAGCTGGGACGAGTTCTTTATGAGCGTGGCCATCGCCGCGCAGCGCCGCAGCAAGGACCCCAACACGCAGGTGGGTGCGTGCATCGCCAACACCAACCACCGCATCCTTTCGGTGGGCTACAACGGTACACCCTCGGCGCTCAACGACGACTTTTTCCCGTGGGGTACGAGCGACGACCCGCTGCAGGACAAGCACAACTACGTGGTCCATGCCGAGGCGAACGCCGTGCTCAACTACCGTGGCTCGCTCAAGGACCTCGAGGGTTCCACGGTCTACGTCACGCTGTTCCCGTGCCACGACTGCGCCAAGATTTTGGCTCAGGTGGGCGTGGGCGAGGTCGTCTACCTGGACAACAAGTACGCCGACACCGATGACGGCCGTATCAGCCGCCGCATTCTCGACTCCTGTGGCATCAGCTACCGCCAGGTCATCGTCGATGTCCACATCGGCACCGAGGGGCGGGCTCAGCAGTAGCGCGTGGCAACGCCAGCTGGCAACAAAAGGCAGCCAAAAGAGCCCCGTCCCAAATTGACTGCTCGTGAAAGTCGTGTCCGCGCGCATGGACGGCTCGTGAGCGGGTACACGGCTGTAGTAACATAGCTCTGTCCGCGGGCGCGCCCGCGTTATTGTGAGAAAGGAGCCCCTGTGGCTGTTAACGAAGAGCTGCTTAAGAAGGTTCTTGAAGAGATTCGCCCCAACCTACAGGCCGACGGCGGCGACATGGAGTATATAGGCGTTGATGACGAGGGCGTCGTCAAGCTGGAGCTTCAGGGCGCCTGTGCCGGTTGTCCCATGAGCGCCCTGACGCTTTCCATGGGCATCGAGCGTATCCTCAAGGAGCACGTGCCCGGCGTTACGCGTGTCGAGCAGGTCAATGCCTCCGGCGAGACCGATGACCTGTACGACGAGTATGCGCCGTTCTAAGAAGTGAAAGCTGCGGGCGATATGCTCCGCATAGACGTCACGCCCGAATATGCGGCTGCGAGCGCAAGGCCCGCGGCCGCATTTGTATGTAGGGAGCAGGGGGACCGATATGCTCAACGACCTCTACCATATGCTTGATCCCGTCGCCATCTCGGCGGGGCCCATCACCATCTACTGGTACGGCTTGGCCTATGTGGTCGGCGCTCTGCTCACGGCGGTCGTCATGTACCGCACGCAGCGTCGCTGGGGCTTTAACATCACGATTGATGACCTGACGAGTGTCGTGGTCGGCGTGGTCTTTGGCCTCATTATCGGTGCGCGCCTGTTCTACGTCGTCTTTTACGGCGACGGCTACTACTGGGCGCACCCGCTCGAGATCTTTGCCACCAACGAGGGCGGCATGAGCTTCCATGGCGGCCTGGTGGGCGGCATTATCGGCGGCATCATCGTGTGCCGCATGTATAAGCTCGACGCATGGACTTTGGCAGACCTTGCCGTCATAGGCGCGCCGCTGGCCTTGTGCCTGGGCCGTTGTGCCAACTTTGTCAATGGTGAGCTGTGGGGCAAGCCGACCGATCTGCCCTGGGGCGTGGTCTTCGGTGGCACCGCGGGCGATATGCCGCGTCACCCCTCCCAGCTCTACGAGGCATTTCTTGAGGGCATCGTGCTCTTCTGTATTTTGCAGGTGCTCAGTCGCAAAAAGCCGCTACTGCCCCAGGGTACGTTTATGGGCGTGTTCGTGATGGGGTACGGCATCGTCCGCTTTCTCGTTGAGTTCGTGCGCGTGCCCGATGCCCAGTTGGGTTATCTACTGGGAGGCGTCATCACGATGGGACAGCTGCTGAGCCTGCCGCTCGTAATCGTGGGCCTGGCGCTCGTCATCTTTGCTCGTCGCCGCAACCGGCCCCAGCGCATCTACCTCGACGCCTAACCACCACAAAGGGGACAGGCACCTTTGTGGTGGTCTTGCCGAGTTTGATAGGTTTCTAGAAAGGCTTTCGGACTGTGAAGGATTCCGACCTCTCCACAACGGCTGCGCGCGACGCTGCCCGCATCGTCTGGTTTAAGCGCTACCCCGCCAAGCAGACGCTCATCGCATTTTTGCTCGCGCTGTTGGCGACCACGGCGTTTTCCATCGATCCTGCCCCGGTGTCGAGCAACGCAGTCTTGGCGATTGACCCCAAAGCCTCGGGCATGCTGTACGTGTGCTACGAGGTGCTCCTTTCGTTTGCCGGCCATACCGACGCGGTCATGCTGCTTGCACTTGCCTGCCTGCTCACCTTGCCGTTTCGCTACGTGTTCTTTGGCCGTGGCGACACCTGGCGTCCATCGATCATTCTGCCGTCGCTGTTCTTCGCCATCTGCATGGTGTTCGGCCGCAGCTACGACCTCACCGACTCGGCCGAGATTGTCCTTGGCGACAAAGCTCGCATCATCTGCGCCTGGATTGGCGGCGCGGGCTGGATGCTCCTGGCGATCGTTGCCTTCTACCTTGCCTTTGAGTGTCTAGATTGGCTGAGCTCTCGGCGCATCCCGTTTTCCGAAGCGCACTTTGGCCGCGTATGGCGTGTGACTCACGCCGTGCTCTCGGTCCATCCCTTTGCCGGGCCCTTCCTGGTGCTTATGATCGCCTGGACGCCCACGCTCATCGCTTCGCTGCCCGGCCTTTTTATGGGAGATACGGGCGCGCAGATTCGCCAGTGGTTCAACTATCCCAACGGCACGAGCGACTACCTGCGCCTACTCAACCCCAACGTGCTGCTCAACGGGCATCATCCCGTAGTGCACACGGCCATTATCGGCTCGTGCGTTCAGCTGGGGCTTTCGCTGTTCAACAGCGCTAACGCGGGTCTTGCCATCTACACCTGCGCTCAATTTGTCATCACGGCCGCCTGCATGGCCTATTCCATTTCATCGCTGCGCAAACTGGGCGTGAGCCTGCCGGTTCGCGGTGCGATCCTGCTGTTCTTTGCGTTTATGCCGATGTTTTCTAACTACGCGGCGTTGCTCACCAAGGACGTGCTCTTTGCCGACGCGTTCTTGGTGCTGCTGGTACAGACCGTCAAGCTCGTGGCATGTGGCTTGCCCCGTCGTGATGCCAATGTCGAGCGAGCGGGCGAGAAAGCCCCCGTGCTCTTTGCGCGCCACGACTGGCTGCTGCTCGCTCTGGGCTCCATGGGTTCCACGTTCCTGCGCAACGGCGGCCTGGTGTTTCCCCTGGCGGCATGCGTAATCGCGGCGGCGTTTTGCGTATGGGACGTGCATGTGGCTCGTCGTGCAGCCAAGCAGACTGGTGCTGCGCCTTCAGGCGCCATCCCGCGTTTCCGCTGGGTTGGCGTTCTCGCGGTGCTCGCGCTCTGCCTTGCCTCTAATATGTACTTCACCAAGGTCTTTATGCCGGCGCACGATATCACGCCTGGTTCCAAGCGCGAAATCCTCTCGATTCCGTTCCAGCAGACGGCTCGTTTCGTCCAAAAGCACGACGGCCTCAACTCGGGCGTCAACCCCACGGTTAAGGAGGACGGCACCATCGTGGAGGCTCCTTGCGACGGTTCGGTGACCGACGAAGAGCGTGCCGTGATCGATCGCGTACTCAAGTACGAGAACCTGGGCCGCCGCTACAACCCCGACAAGTCCGATGCCGTCAAGAACTGCTTTAACGAGTACGCCTCGCAGGAGGACATCGATGCCTATTTTGAGGTGTGGGCCCAGATGTTCAAAAAGGATCCCGAGTGCTATATCTCGGCGCTCATCAATAACTACTACGGTTATTTTTATCCGAGCGCGCGCGATGCCTGGGTCTACAGCACGGCGCGTAGTGCCGAGATCATGGCGCGTCCCGACAACCTCAAGTACTTCGACTTCCATCCGGTTGACAGCAACGTGGTGCGCTGGTGCGACCACCTGATCAATCTGTACCGTGTGGCGGTGCAGCGCATCCCGTTTATTTCGCTCACCATGAGCTCGGCCACCTATGTGTGGATCATGATCGCCGTGGTGGTCTACCTGCTGCGTCGTCATTCATGGCGTGCGCTGGCGATCTGGGTGCCGCTGTTGGGCGTGCTCGCCGTGTGCCTGATTGGCCCGTGCAACGGCTCGACCTACATGCGCTACCTGTACCCGGTCATCGCCTGCATGCCCTTCGCCATCGGCGCCACCGTCACCCGCAGCGACTTCCTCTGGTTCTAACTTGGCGCATTGTGGCCAGGTTTCTTTGCACCAAATGGGTCATCATCACGACGCCTTCATTTTGGGGTTTATCTCGCAGGCCAGTAGGTATATCATAACGACGTTTGTTTATATTGCCCGAGCATCTGCGCTGGGCTTTAGGTCGAAACCGATAGGAGACACGTATGTCCGGACACTCTAAGTGGGCCACAACCAAGCATCGTAAGGGCGCGCAGGACGCCAAGCGTTCCGCCCTCTTCTCCAAGCTCAGCCGCAACATCACCGTTGCTGCCCGTCTCGGCGGTGACCCGCTGCCCGAGAACAACGCCAGCCTCGCCGCTGCCGTTGCCAAGGCCAAGGCTCAGTCCATGCCTAAGGACAAGATCAAGTCCGCTATCGACAAGGCTTTTGGTTCGGGTGCTGACGCCGCCGTCTACGAGAACATCGTGTACGAGGGCTACGGTCCCGCCGGTGTCGCCGTCTACGTCGATTGCCTGACCGACAACCGCAACCGTACTGCCGCTGATGTCCGTTCCGCCTTCTCCCACGCTGGTGGCAACCTGGGCACCTCCGGCTCCGTCGCCTTCCAGTTTGAGCGTAAGGGCCAGATCGTCGTCGCCAAGGAGATCCTGGACGAGAACGCCAAGAAGGAGACCATGATCGCCAACGGTGCTGCCGGTGACGAGGATGAGTTCATGATGGCCATCGCCGAGGCCGGTGGCGAGGACTACGAGGACGCCGGCGAGGAGTGGATCGTCTGGACTACTGCCAACGAGGTCATGGCTGTCTCCAAGGCACTCGAGGAGCAGGGCGTCCAGGTCAAGGGCTCCGAGACCACCATGGTCCCGACCACCCCGACCGAGGTCTCCGGCGCCGACGCCAAGAAGGTTCAGCGCCTCATCGACCGTCTTGAGGAGCTCGACGACGTCCAGGATGTTTACAGCACCATGGACATGACCGACGAGGTCATCGCTGCCCTCGAGGAGGAGTAGCGCCCGCACGGGTTAAGCCGTGCATATCTGGGCATAATGAAGCGAGCATGCAAGCCTCGTGGAATAGATGAGCCGGATCCGCGTGCGTAGAGCACCGGACCCGGCTCTTTTATAATGATGCGAACCGTTTTGCATTTCGAGAGCCGAGATTTGAAGGGAGCGCTACGTGCGCGTACTCAAACGAGCCCTAGCGATTGTGTATCTTGCCACCGCCATCGTGGCGCTGGGTACGCTTGTCTGCCAGTTTTGGGGGCCGTATACGTATCGCTTTATGCTGCTGATGCGCGACCCCATGCCGCGCATTGTCGTGACGGCATGCGGCGGAGTTGTGGCGATCGGCGTGCTGGTAAGCTTCTTCCGCCTGATGTTTGCCCGTCGCGAGCCGTCCTGTGTGCATCCGGCGGGGGAGCGCAATATCGAGGTTACCCTTGCGGCGCTTTCTTCGTGTGCCAGGGCTGCTGCCGAGCGCGACGACCGCGTGATGGTCGAGCATGTCGAGGCCCGCGTCCAAGGCCCCGACGATTCGCGCGTCCGATTTAAGGTCGAGGCTATCGCGCTTGACGATAAGGACGTGGCATCTCTGGCTACTGCGATGCAGCAGCGCATCGAAGAAGCTTGCGACACCATGCTCGGCACGCCGGGTACGACCACGCGCGTCCGTTTTTTGCCGTCCAAGACTACCGTCCAGACCGTGGAGGTTTCCGGTGAGTGATACCAATCAAGATAAGACTGCTCGTACGCCGCGCCTGACGATTGACCAGAGCGCCACACCGGCGAGCGAACCTGTTGATTCCAAAGCAGAGGCAACCGAGTTACAAGACGCGGCAGCCGCGGATTTTGACGAGGCTATGGGTCTCATCAAGGGTACGGGCGCTGCCATCTGGAGCTATGCTGTGCGTCATCCCAACACCACGCTCGGCGCCGTCGCTGGCTTTATCCTCGCTGTGTTGGTGCTCACGTTGGGCCTGTGGGACACGCTCGTCATTGCATTCTTCGTGCTGATCGGCGCTGTGATCGGCCAAATTCGCGACGGCGAGAACGGGATCGTCAACTTCTTCGGCCGTCTGTTTAGCGGTCGCTAATATGTATTCGACTGTCGCATCCGCGGCAGGCATAAGGAGGAACCATGGCTTTTAATACGAAGGTCGATGTAGCCGATACCGAGCTCGAGGAGAACGAAGCGGTCGTCGCCGAAGCCGAGGATGTGACGCTCGAGGACGAGGCTCTTGTCGAGGCCGAGTCCGATGAGGATGAGGACGACGAGGAGGCGGACGAGTCCGAGGACTCGCTGACCTATTCCAACGGTGTGATCGAGAAGATCGTTGCCATGGCCACTCGCGAGGTTCCGCACGTTCTGGGCATGAAGGGTAATCTCATGCATTTTGTGCAGGAGCAGTTTGGTGCCGAGAATCTGACCAAGGGCGTGACGGTCGAGGTCACCGACGATAATCGCGTGGTCGTCAACATCTCCGTCATTATCGAGTACGGCGCCTATGCGCCCGCGATATTCGACGATGTCAAGGCGCGCGTCACTGAGCGCCTTGCCGCGATGACCGGCCTTGAGGTGGCGGGCGTCAACCTGCGCATCGAGGACGTCATCACCCCCGAGGAGTACGAGCACCGCACCAGCCAGCACGAATAACCTTCCAAAAAGGGACAGGTTTGTTTTGGCAGGTTTTATCTGCGAAAACGTTAAACGGCCGACCGTGCAAGCAAAAGCGTGGCCGGCCGTTATTTGTATGCCCCCCGATGTAGGCATACCGCTCGTCTAACTAGGGGTTGCAATCGTCGCGTTCCGCGTTACCCTAATGGGCGCATTGTTTCCAAATTGTTAACGAGGGGTTGCCGTAATGGCTGACGAGCACGAAACAGAAAGCAAGGCATGGGCGATTGAGGCCGCCGCGGCAGAGGCGGCATCGCGTGCTGCCGAGGAGATGCATCGTCCTCCCGTGGTGCCGATGGAGCGCGTGGTTGATCGCACCGATATCGAGCGCGGCGAGCGTGCCGGTCAAAAGCGCAGCCAGGAGCCGGGCTTCCCGCGCTTTTTTGCCGAGCTCAATCTGGGCCTGATTCTTACGGCCTTTGCCATCGTTGCGTTTAAAACCCCTAATCACTTTGCTTTTGGCGGCACCTCGGGCGTGTCGGTCATTCTGTCCACGCTGTTCCCGACCCTGCCCGTCGGCGTCTTTATGTGGATTATCAACGCGGTTCTCGTCGTTTTGGGCTTTATCTTTTTGGAGCGCAAGGCAATCCTGTGGAGCGTCTTCGCCTCGTTTGCGCTGTCCGCCTATGTTTCGCTGTTTGAGCTTTTTATTCCGACCGATGTCTCTCTGACGGGTGATATGTGGCTCGACCTGTGCTTTGCCGTCATCTTGCCGGCGCTTGGCAGCGCTATTGTCTTTGACATCGGCGCCTCGACGGGTGGCACGGACATTCTTGCCATGATCCTCAAGCGCCGTACGACGCTCGAGATTGGCCGTGCCCTGCTGCTGGTCGATATCGGCATCGTGACCATCGCGGCCTTTTTGTATGGCCCGCGTGTCGGTCTGTATTGCGTGCTCGGCCTGTTTGCCAAGACGCTTGTGGTCGACAAAGCCATTGAGAGCATTCACCTGCGCAAAGTCTGCACGGTCATTTGTTCCGAGCCCCTTAAGGTCGAGGAGTTTATCGTCAAGCATCTCAACCGCACGGCGACCATCAGCCGCGGCTACGGTGCCTTCTCGGGCAAGTGCGTGACGGTGATTATGAGCGTGCTGAGCCGTCGCGAGGCCGTGCAGCTGCGCCGTTATGCGCGCGAGGTCGATCCGGGTGCCTTTATCACGATCGTCGACAGCTCCGAGATCGTCGGCAAGGGCTTCCGCGGAACGAACTAGCACAGACGTATTTAACGAACCGCCTGCTGGCGCCGTGTATCTTGCAAATCGGTCATCTTTGAGTATTTGATCCCACATTGGGCGATAATGATGCTAAAGACATCGTTTGCGATCCAAGTGATTCGTTCAAGATACGAAGGGATGATTCTATGTTCTGCTCGCAGTGTGGCGCCCCCATGGGCGATAACGACAAGTTCTGCGGCGCGTGTGGTGCTCCTAATGCCGGTGCCGCTGGCCCCGCTCCCCAGGGACAGCCCCAGCCCCAGCAGTTTGTTCCGCAACCGCCCGTGGCGAATGCGCCAAAGGGCTGTGTGGCTCAGGCGTTCCAAGATATGACCAAGACTCCGGGCGTGCTTCAGCGTGTATGCCAAATCGCGTTTTTGCCGGCGCTGATTTGCGTTGTGTCGGTGCTCGTGTTGTTTATTCCCGTTATTGGCGGCATTGCGGCTGCTATCGGCTTTTTGGCAGCTTGCATTGCGAGCGTGTGCGGTTCGGGCTTTGGTATCGAGTGGGGTCGCGATCTGTCGCTTAAGGTCGATGACGGCATGGACCGTCCACTCATGCGTTCCACGTCGTTTGGTCTCGGAGTCTTTTCGAGCGTTATTTCGGTCGTGCTCGAGGTTATCGCTGCCATTCCCGTTATCGGTGTAGTGCTTTCGCTGGTGGAGGGCGTGGTAATTGGCGCCGCGGGCTCGTATTCTTATTACGGCTCTTATGCGCTCGAGGCTGCGCTGTTCGGTTCGCTCGGCCTGCTTGTCCTGGCGCTAATTGCCTCGGCGATTCTGGGTGTCTTCTTTAAGATGTTCGCCGACATCGCCGTGATGCACTTTGCGGGGACCGGTCGCGTCGAGAGCGCGTTTTCGCTCGATAAGGTCTGGGCGGCGTTTAAGCACAACAAGACCAAGCTGTTCTGTGCTTCGTTCCTTCCCGAGTTTTTGACGGGCCTGGTCGCCAACGTTGCCACATGGATCTTGACGGTCGTCTTTGGCGCCATTGCCTCTGTCGGTATGTATAGCTACTACTATCGTCCTACGGGTATTGAGGCAATTGTTACCGGCGGTGGCGTCACGCTCGCGCTGTTCTTGGTGCTGGTCGCTTTCGTCACCGTATTTCTTACGGTCTTTGGAAAGATGCTCAAGCATCGTGCCGTTGGCTATTGGGTTGCACGTTATGCAAGCGAGTGGGCCGACGAGGACAAGGACGACGTCCTGACTTTTGTATTGCCCTTCGAGAAGAAGTCCGCTCCCTCGGGTTACAGCGCTCCGGATGCTTCGCCGGCGCCTGCACCCGCTCCCGCGACCGAGTCTGAGCCGGCGCCCGAGTCTGAGACGGCATCTGAGCCCGAGCCTGCGCCCGAGCCTGCGCCTGAGCCTGAGCCGGCACCTGCACCTGAGCCGGCACCTGCACCTGAGTCGGCGTCCGAGCCAAGCTCCGACGAGGAACCTCAGGACGAGTAGCCATGCCGTCTGCCATTTGGGGACGGGGTAGAAACTGTCTCTTATACACATCTCCGAGCC
>CABRIB010000030.1 GCA_902470915.1 uncultured Collinsella sp.
TCGTCGGCAGCGTCAGATGTGTATAAGAGACAGGAGAACTTCATCACGCGCTTCGCCCGCGTCTACACGCCCGCCGTCACCGGCGCGGCCGCGGTACTCGCGCTCGGCGGCGGCTTGATCACCGGCGCCTGGTCCGACTGGATCCTGCGCGGCCTGACCTTCTTGGTCGTCAGCTGCCCGTGCGCGCTCGTGATCAGCGTCCCGCTGAGCTTCTTTGGCGGCATCGGCGGCGCCTCCAAGCTGGGCGTTCTCATCAAGGGTTCTAACTACCTCGAGACGCTCGCCGACGTGGACACCGTCGTCTTTGACAAGACGGGCACCCTCACCAACGGCACGTTCTCGGTGGTCGCGGTACACCCCGAGGCCGGCTATACCGAGCAGTCGTTGCTCGAAGTCGCAGCCCTTGCTGAGTCGTTCTCCGATCACCCCATCGCGCAGTCCGTACGTGTCGCCTACCAGGGCGAGGTCGACCCCAAGCGCGTAAGCGACTCCACCAACGACGCGGGCCATGGCGTGACGGCAACCATCGACGGCAAGCACGTCGTCGTTGGCAACGCAAAGATGCTCGCCGCGGCCGGAGTCGAAGCGCCCGATTGCGAGGTCGTCGGAACGATTCTGCATGTGCTCGTTGACGGCGTGTACGCCGGCCACATCGTGATTGCAGACACCGTCAAGGCCGATGCTGAGCAAACGATTCGCGACCTGCACGCCGCCGGTGTCAAGCGCACCGTCATGCTCACGGGCGACCGCGAGGAGGTTGCGGCGTCTGTGGTCAAGCAACTCAGTCTCGACGAGTTCCACGCGCAGCTGCTGCCGGGCGATAAGGTCGAGCGTGTTGAGGCGTTGCTTGCGAGCGAGAACGGCAAGGGCAAGCTCGCTTTTGTCGGCGACGGTATCAACGACGCACCCGTGCTTACCCGTGCCGATGTGGGCATCGCCATGGGCGCCATGGGCTCGGACGCCGCAATTGAGGCGGCGGACGTCGTGCTGATGGATGACAAGCCGTCCAACATTTCCCGCGCGATCCGCGTGGCGCGCAAGACCATGGCGATTGTCTGGCAGAACATCATCTTTGCGCTGGGCGTTAAGCTGCTGATCCTGGTGCTGGCAGCGCTGGGCATTGCCGACATGTGGCTTGCCGTGTTCGGCGACGTAGGCGTGGCGATCATCGCCATCCTGAACGCCATGCGCGCGATGGGTGTCAAGAACCTGTAGCGTTCGTGGGCTGTCCGGCCGGGACCGGGCTTGGTTTTGAAAACGTCCTCGCGCATGAGGCCCGTCTTTCCTGCTCCTGCGGAGCAACGGAAAGACGGGTCTCGCGCTGCGGAGTGTTTTCAAAACCAAACCCGGTCCCGGCCTGCATTGACACAGCTGAAGGTTCTTGGGCATCGCTTGCTTGCGGGATTCCTTGTCTGAGTTGGACTTGGTTGGCGGGACTACTGGTCCCGGTCGCTGGTTCGCGCTTTGCGCGAACTCCGCGCCACTGTGAGTCAGTTAGGCTTCCGTTGTTGGGCCCGCCACATCTTCCCGTCCCAGCATCGCCCTCAGCTTCTCAAAGCTCTCCTCGCTCAGGCAGTGCTCCATGTGGCAGCCCTCTTGCGACGCGACCTCAGCCGAAACACCCGCATCCTCCAGCAGCCCCACGAAAAAGCAGTGACGCTCCCACATTTGGCGAGCGACCTCCAGACCACACTCCGTCAGATGAACGTCGCGCTTGCCCATTTCGACATAGCCGTTGCTTTCCAGCGTCGCCATGGCCTTGGAAACGCTCGCCTTGGTTACGCCGAGGTACTCCGCGACGTCGATCGAGCGCACGATGCCCTGACGTTCCGACAGAACGTAGATCGATTCGAGATAGTCTTCTCCGGATTCACGTAGGGCCATGGGCCACCTTTCGCGATGATTGCTAGTTAGCCTTTGGATACTTTCCACGGCTAACTTTACCGCAAAAGTTGCCCATGTCTTACTACTTTGTCTAAAAGTTAGCCGTGTTTCACAAAACGTGCGGGACGAAAACAAAATGGGGACGCCCCGCAAGGAGTGTCCCCCAGCTGCCGGCAGAAAAGGAGCATCCCTAAGTGCCGAGCCGCAGTTATAACAGTCCAAAGTGCTTCGCGGCGTTGCAGATGCCGTCGTCGTCCACGGCGGTCGTCACATAGGTCGCTGCAGCTTTCACCGTGTCCTGCGCGTTGCCCATGGCCACACTTGTGCCCACGGCCGAGAACATCGACAGGTCGTTCTCGCCGTCGCCAAAGGCAATCGCCTCGCTCGCGTCGATACCAAGCCGCTCGAGCGTCGCCGCCACGCCCAGGTCCTTGCCGCCGTTAGCGGGAATAATGTCGCAGAACAGGTCGCACCAGCGCGTGGTGAGCGAATGCGACACGGCGTCGGTCACGATATGTTCGTCGGCCGGGTCCACAAAGGCGCAGAACTGGTAGACCGGTGCGTCAAAGGCGTGCTCAAACGGCTCCTCGTGGTAGACGATTCCCGCGTTGCTGCCAGCCGTCACCACGCGCTCGGACAGGCGGTTCACAAACGAGTTCTCGCCCTGCATGCACAGCGAGTCGTAGCGCCCCTGCGCCACCTGGTCCACAATCACCGCGACGTCGTCCGGATCGATCGGGCAGCTGCGGTAAACTCCCTCGGCATCAAAGCAGTGCTGGCCCGAAAGCGTAATGTACGCATCCCAGCCCAGGTCGAACAGCCAGTCCGGCATCTGGTAGGTCGGACGGCCCGTGGCGATCACGCACGCAATCCCCTGCTCGCGAAAGCTGTCGAGCACCTGCTGCGCCGACGCCGGAATCCGGTGGGTCTTAAAGCTCAGCAGCGTACCGTCGATATCGAAAAACGCGGCTTTGATCATTCTCGCTTACTCCTCGCCCTCGAGCTTTTCGCTCGCCTCGAGCCACGCCATCTCCAGCTCGTCCATGGCAGCGTGAGCCTCGTCGATCTTTGCCTGCTGCTCGCCGAGCGCCGTGTAGTTGGTGGGATCGACTTGGGCCATTGCTGCCTCGGCCTCCTCAACGCGGGTGCGCTGCGTCTCCATCTTGCGCTCGAGCGAACTCACCTCGCGGCGGAGCTTCTGGCGCTCGGCGTTGGACAGGCCGTTGGGCTGACCGCTCGACTTGGGCTTTTCGGCCGCAGCTGCCGCGGCACCGGTGTCGAACGTGCCGGTCTTGGCGCTCGGCGCGCCCACGGGCTCGCCCTCGGCGGTAGCGTTGCACAGGCGCAGGTACTGGTCCACGCCACCGGGCATATGCGTCAGGTGGCCGTCGAGCAGCGCCCACTGCTGGTCGGTCACGCGCTCCATCAAAAAGCGGTCGTGCGTCACCAGGATCAGCGTGCCGGGCCAGCCGTCCAGCAGGTCCTCGACAATCGCGAGCATGTCGGTATCCAGGTCGTTGCCCGGCTCGTCCAGGATGAGCACGTTGGGCTCGTCCAGAATCGTCAGCAACAGCGACAGGCGACGGCGCTGGCCGCCCGAAAGATCGCCGATGCGGCTCCAGAGCTGCTGCGTCGTAAAGCCCAGACGCTCGCAGAGCTTCTCGGGCGAAGTCTCCTTGCCGTCGATGACGTAGTACTTCTTATAGTTGCCGAGCACCTCGCGGATCGTGTCGCCCATGTAGGGCTTGAGCTCCTCGAGCTGCTGCGACAGCACGCCAAAGCGCACTGTCTGGCCAATCTTCACGCGGCCGCGCGTGGGTTCAATCTTGCCTTGGATCACGTCGAGCAGCGTCGACTTACCGGCGCCGTTCTCGCCCAAAAGGCCATAGCGGTCGCCCGCACCAATGAGCCAGGTCACATCGGTGAGCACCTGCTTGGGCGCGCCGTCGGTATCGGCATAGCCGGCATCCACGTCGACCACATCGATAACCTGCTTGCCCAAGCGGCTCACGGCCAAGCGCTTGAGCTCCAGCTCGTCACGCACGGGCGGCACGTCGGCGATCAGCTCACGAGCGGCATCCACGCGAAACTTGGGCTTGGTGGAACGAGCCTGGGCACCGCGGCTCAGCCACGCGAGCTCCTTGCGCGCCATGTTGCGACGGCGCTCCTCGGTAACGGCGGCCATGCGGTCGCGCTCCACGCGCTGCAGGATGTATGCCGAATAGCCGCCCTCGAAGGGATCGACCTGGCCGTCGTGGACCTCCCACATGCTGGTGCAGACCTCGTCCAAGAACCAGCGGTCGTGCGTGACCACGAGCATGGCACCCTGGCCGCGCTGCCAGCGGGCCTTTAAGTGACGCGCGAGCCAGTTGATGGTGCGCATATCCAGGTGGTTGGTGGGCTCGTCGAGCATGAGCACGTCGTAATCGCCGATCAGCAAGCGCGCGAGGTCCACGCGACGGCGCTGACCGCCCGAAAGCTCGCCCACCGTGCCCTCCCAGGGCACATCGCTGATGAGGCCGGCGAGGATCTGGCGCGTGCGGGGGCTCGACGCCCACTCGTACTCGGGGGCGTCGCCCACAACGGCATGATGCACGGTATCAGTATCGACCAGGTTGTCCTTTTGGCCGAGCAGACCGATCGTCGTGCCGCGGCGGTGCGTCACGCGTCCGTCGTCGGGCTCCAGCGTGCCAGCGAGCACGCTCAGCAGCGTCGACTTGCCGTCGCCGTTTTTACCGACAATACCAATGCGGTCGCCCTCGCCCACGCTGAGCGTCACGCTATCGAAAATATGCTTGGTGGGAAACTCTAGGCTGACGGAATCGCATCCCAAAAGAATCGCCATATGCCCTGCTCCTTCGTAGAAATTCAACGTTGTCCATGATAGCAGCGAGCCCCACCCCAAACCACCACGAAGGCGCCTGTCCCCTTTGTGGTGGTCGTTTCGGTCGCAGAGCAAAAGGCGGGCCATCTCCCGCAAGAGATGACCCGCCTCTCCAATCAGTCCTGCGGCAACCGTGGGCGCTGCAGGCCTCAAGCATGTCCCGGACTAGGAGAACATGCCGGTGAGGTAATCATTCAGCCGCTTATCCTTGGGCCGTTGGAAAATCTTGTCAGTCTCGTCGTACTCGACCATATCGCCCATGTAGAAGAACGCCGTGCGGTTGGACACGCGCGACGCCTGCTCCATGTTGTGCGTCACGATAACGATGGCGCGGTCGGCCACGATCGATGACATGAGGTCCTCGATCGCCAGCGTCGAGATGGGGTCGAGCGCCGAGCAGGGCTCGTCGAACAGAATCACGTCGGGGTTGAGCGCCAGCGTGCGCGCGATGCACAGACGCTGCTGCTGACCGCCCGAAAGCGCATAGGCGCTCTTATCGAGCTTGTCTTTGACCTCGTCCCACAGCGCCGCGCCGCGTAAGCTTTCCTCGACCATGCGGTCGAGCTCGTCACGGTCGGTGATGCCGTGGCGCTTGGGCGCAAACGTGATGTTGTCGCGAATGGACTTGCGGAACGGGTTGGGCTGCTGGAACACCATGCCAATGGAACGGCGCAGCTCGTAGGTGTTTTCGGTCTTGGTGTTCACGTTGCGCCCGCGATAGTTGATCTCGCCCTCCACGCGGCAGCCGCGAATCTCGCGATTCATGAGGTTGAGGCTACGCAAGAAGGTCGACTTACCGCAGCCCGAAGGCCCAATGAGCGCCGTGATCTCGCCCTTGTGGAAGTCGAGCGACGTATTGTGCAGTGCATGGTGGTCGCCATAGTACACGTTGACGTCCTTGGTGGAGAGCACGACCTCGTCGCTCACGGCCTTGCCGCTCACGCGCACGCGCTTCTCGCTCTCCCCCACGCTCGACAGGAAGTCCTGGGTCTCGGACGATGCCGCTTCGGTTGCGGGCGTTGCATTCATCTCGCTCATTCGGCCGTCATCCTTCTTGCCAGTTGCTTGCCCACGATACGGGCGACTACGTTAAACAGCAGCACGCAAATCATCAGCAGCGCCGCGGTGCCCCAAACAATCTGCTGGGCCTCGGGGCTGCCCTCGCCATAGATCTTGTAGATGTGCACGGCGAGCGACTCGCCGGGACGGAACACGTTCCAAGCGCAGGTGGGGCTCGACAGGTTAAAGCTCAAGAAGTTCAGGCGAACCGGCGAGCTCATACCCGAGGTAAAAAGCAGTGCTGCGGCCTCGCCAAACACGCGACCGGCCGAAAGCACGATGCCCGTCACGATGGCAGGCATGGCCTCGGGGATCAGGATGTGCAGCGTGGCCTCCCAGCGAGTGAGGCCCATGGCCAGGCACGCATCGCGCTGGGCCTGCGGCACGTCCTCGAGCGCCTGCTGGATCACGCGCACCAGGATGGGGATGTTGAACATGGTGAGCGCGACGGCGCCGGAGATGATGGAGTACTTCCAGCCCAGCTGCACCGAGAACACCAGAAAACCGAACATGCCGACGACGATGGAAGGCAGCGAGGACAACGTCTCGATGGCGGTGGAGGCGATGTCGCGGATGGGTCCGTCCGGCGCGTACTCAACCAAAAAGACCGCTCCGCCCAGGCTGATGGGCACCGAGATGATCAGGGTGATCAGCAGCAGGTAGAACGAGTCGAACAGCTGGTAGAGCACGCCGCCCTGCGTTCCGTTGGCGCGCGACGGCTCCGTGAGAAAGCCCGGCTGGAACAGCGTCGAGATGCCCTCGAACAGGATATAGGCCACCATGGAGACGACGATGAGCATGACGATGGCGACGATCGCCGTCAACACGCCCGTGGCGAAGCGGTCCTGCTTTTGGACACGCCCGAGCCTCGCCTCGTCGATGTGGATACGCGTGCTAGCCACGAGCCTTCGCCCCCTTGCGGCCGATAAGGTGGATGATCAGGATGAAGATGAGGCTCATGCCCATCAGCAGCAGACCGAGCGCCCACAGAACATCGTCCTGGGCCGAGCCCTCGGCATAGACCGCCATAGACGTGGTGAGCGTGGTGGTGATGGTGGACGCCGGCGACAGCAGTGACGTCGGCATGGCCTCGATACCGCCGATAACCATGCGCACGGCAAGCGTTTCGCCAAAGGCGCGGGTCATACCAAGGATGACCGCGGTCATGAGCGACGGCATGGCGCTCTTGAGCACCACGTGCCAGATGGTCTGCCAGCGGGTATAGCCCAGCGCGAGCGAGCCCTGTCGGTAGCTGTCGGGCACGGCGCGCAGGCCATCGACCGAAAGCGTGGTCATGGTCGGCAGGATCATGACGGCCAGCACGATGGCGCCGGGCAAGATGCCCAGGCCCGTGCTCACGTGGAAAACGCTCTTCATAAGGCCGACGACAACGTGAAAGCCGATCAGGCCAAAGACGACCGAGGGAATGCCGGTCAAAAGCTCAATAAGCGGCTGAAAGACCTTGGAGCCAAACTTAGGCCGAATCTCGACCGCAAAGATGGCAGAGCCGATGGCGATGGGCAGCGCGATGAGCGTGGAGAGCACCATGACCGCAAACGAGGTGACAATCAGGGGCAGGGCGCCGGTGTAGGGCAGGCCGCTTTCGGCTGTGTTGGCCAGGTCCCACTTGGTGCCGGTGAAGAACTCGACGACCGAAACGCCGTCCTTGAGAAAAGCCGAGAGGCCCTTTTGGGCGACCATAAAGATGAGCGCGGCAACGACAAGCGTCACGAGCGCAACGCACGCGCCCGTGACGCCCAGGCCCACGTTCTCAAGGTCGCGCTTTGGCAGCTGTTTTGCCATTGCAAACCTTTCCGGGGCGATTACTTATTTAGCGGAGACCTTGCCGCTGGCGTCCTTGACGACCTTCATGGCAGAGACGGGGATAAAGCCCTGCTCCTCGACGAGCTTGCCCTGGACGTCATCGGAAAGCATGAACTCCAGGAAGGCCTTGGTGGCCTCGTCGGCATCCTTAGCGCAGTACATGTGCTCGGTAGCCCAGATCTTGAAGGAGTCGTCGGTGACATTCTTGCTCTTGGGCTCGACGCCCTCGACCTTGATGGCGTTGAACTTGGAGTCATCAAAGTGCGAGAAATCGAGGTAGGAGATGGCGTTGTCGGTGCTGCCCATCTGAGTCTGGACGTCGCCGGACTTGTCGAGCTCGGCGTCGCCCTTAAAGTCGACAACCTCGTCGCCAAAGACGGCGGCCTCGAAGGTGGCGCGAGTGCCGGAGCCGGCCTTGCGGTTGAGAACGACGATGGTGGCGTCGTCGCCGCCGACCTCCTTCCAGTTGGTGATCTGGCCGGAGAAGATGCCCTTGAGCTGCTCGAGGGACAGGTCGTCGACCGTCACGTTCTTGGAGACGACGGGACCCATGCCCACGACAGCAACCTCATGGTCGACGAGGTTCTTGACCTGGTCGGCCTCGAGCTTGGTCTCGGCGAAGACGTCGGAATTACCGATGGTAACGGTGCCGGCGGCGACAGCGGTCAGGCCCTTGCCCGAACCGTTGCCCGAGCCGGAGACGGAGACGTCCGGGTTGGCATCCATGAACTTCTCGGCAGCGGCCTCGACGAGAGCCTGGAACGAGGAGGCGCCGTCGTAAGTCACCTCGCCGGAGACGGACTCGGCAGCAGCGGCGCTACCCTCGGCAGCGGTGTCGGCGGCGTTGGAGCCACCGCAGCCAACGAGGCCGAGACCGACGATGCTGGCAAGACCACCAGCGAGGCCGAGGAACTGACGACGAGAATAAGCCTGATCGAGCATGATCTTCCTTTCATACATGCGACTCGCGGGCACCCCGCCCGCTTTGCTGTTTGGAAAGATACGGCCCCGACCGGGCATCGCCCGCGCCAACTACGGTTTTTTACGGGCATCTGATAGACCCTTACCGCAAGCGCGACTCGGCTTTACAAACGAATAACAAACCCGCCGCCAAACATGACCCGCCTTTTACACCGATAAAAAGAAGTTGCGGTGAAATAGTTCCTGTTTGGCTGTCAGGCAGCCGATTCTAGGAACTATTCCACCGCAACTTAGATTGGCAAAACGCCGCAACCTTAAAGCTCGAGCTCGTTGAGCCTTAAGATCGCAACAATATAGATCTTGAGCGCCTGCTTGAGCTGTTCCTCGTTGGCGCACTCGTTGGGGCCGTGCATCTGGCCGCCCCACGAGGGTAGCTCCAGGCCGGTCTCCTCGGGGCCAAACGAGACGGCGCGGGCAAAGTTGCGCGCGTACGTGCCGCCGCCCATGGCAAAGGGTTCAGCATGCTTGCCCGTAAACTCGTTATAGGTATCAATAAGCGCCTTCACGGCCGGATCGTCGGCAGACACCGAGAACGGCACCTTAGCGCGACCCAGCTGGCACGTCACGCCAAAACGGCCCACGAGCGGGTCGAGCTGCTCGCGGATGGTATCGGCACTCGTGCTGTCGGGAAAGCGCACGTCGATGACCTGCTCAATATGGCCATCCGCCACGCGAATGACGCCAGCGTTGCAGGTAAGCGGGCCAAACGCCGGACTCGTCGCATCGATACCCAGGCCGCGGCCATAGGCATCCGCATGCACAAAGGCCAGGAACTTGACGAACTCGTGCTCGGCAGGCGTCAGCAGGCGCTCATCGCGTGCACCAAACGCGTCCTCGGCCTCGCGCAGATACGACACGATCAGGCCGACGGCGTTGATGGTGCCCTCAGGCATCGAAGCGTGGCCGCCAATGCCGTGGGCGAAAATCTGCGCATGCCCGTTATCAAGCGCCGTGATCTCCAGGCGGTCGACGTTCTCAACGGGCGCCGGCAGCTCATCGGCGGCAATTGCAAGCTCGCAGATGGACTGCGACGGAATGGCATTGCTCGCCTCGGAGCCGCTCCACGACACGATGCGCCCGCCGTCGATCTTGGGGCTCACGAACGTCGCCCCAAACTGGCCCTTCTCGGCATTGCAGACCGGGAACTCGGCATCGGGCGTAAACAGAAAGTCAGGATTCGCGTAGTTCTCCAGATAATGGTGAACGTCGGACATGCCCACTTCCTCATCGCAGCCCAGCAGCGCGCGGAAGGTGTAGCGCGGAACGATGCCGTGCTTGAGCAGGTAGGCGCCGGCGTAGAGCGACAGCACGGCCGGACCCTTGTCGTCGATCACGCCGCGGCCGAGCAGCCAGCCCTCGCGACGCTCCATCGCAAACGGGTCGGTGTTCCAGCCGGGGCCAGCGGGTACCACGTCAACATGGCAGATAGTCGCGAGCTGTTTGTCGCCGCGGCCCGGGATATCGGCGATTCCCACATAGCCCTCGTCGTCGCTCGTCTGATAGCCGAGCTTTTGCGCAATGCCGAGCGCGCAATCGAGCGCATCACGGACCGGGCGGCCAAACGGCGCACCGAGCTCCGCATTGGCAGCAACGGCCACGGACGGATAGCTCACCAGCTGTTCGATATCGGCAACGACATCTTCCCAGACCTCGTCGACATACTCGGTAACGCTCTGCTCCACCTGATTCATGGACGACCTCCTTACCAATGAGCGACGGATACGCCCGCCCCTCACATTACGTCTATTAGATAGCGAAAAGTTTAGCAAGCTCGGCCACCGAGTGCACCACTGCATCGGCGCCCGCTGCCTCGTGCTCCCCCGGCGCCGCCGCACCCGAATAAATGCCGATGCACGGCACGCTCATCGCGTGCGCGCCTTCCACGTCGTTAAAGCGATCGCCGATCATCACGGCATCGCCCGCCGTCGCACCGAGCGCCGCCAGGGCATCGCGAACCGAATCGGCCTTGGTCTCGCGCCCCTGCGACGGATTCATGCCGACCACCGCCTCAAACTGAGAAAGCCCCAGCTCATGCACCATGTCAATGCACTTTGCTTCCATGCGAGACGTCGCGACCGCCATGCGATGCCCCTGCGCGGCAAGGCCATCGAGCAGCTCGGGGATTCCGTCGAACACGGGATACTCTTCAGGTCCCAGCTCATCAAAAAAGGCACGGTACTCGTCAGCCACCACAAGCGACTCCTCGCGGGAGAAGCCATAAAAGTCGTGAAAGCTCTTCCACAGGGGCGGCCCGATCATGCGGCGCAGGTCACCCATCTGCGCCTCCGAAAACCCGCGCGCGGCCAACGTCTTGCGCGTCGAGGTCATCACCGCCCGACCCGTATCGGCCACCGTGCCATCAAAATCAAACAGCACGACCGGCCGCTTGCATATCTCCAGCGCCTCCATCGGCATCCCTCTTCCCCAGTTGACGATTTCCACACCGACACTTCAAACTGTTGACTATTCAACAATTGAACCTAGAAATGTGGAACGACTCCACTATACTTGTCGCACTTTGCTCTCAGAAGGCGGCGCCGTCGCGCCCCAACGAAAGGTGCAATTATGTCTTTTGCCATCATAACCGACTCCACGTCGGACATCTCCCCCGCCCGCGCCCAAGAGCTCGGCATTTACGTGATTCCGCTGCATGTGATTATCGAGGGCGAGGACCTGCTCGACCAGGTGCAGATTACCGCCCAAGAGTACGTCGCCCGCATGGCCGGCTCCGAGCAGCTGCCGCACACCTCGCAGCCGAGTGCCGGCGAGTTCAAGGAACTCTTTGACCGCGTGCGCGCCGACGGCCACGATAGCGCCATCTTTATCTCGCTGTGCAGCGAGTGGTCCGCCTGCTATGCCAACGCCAGCCTGACGGCCGAAACGCACGAGCTCGACGTGCGCTGCATCGACTCGCGCACCGGCTCGGGCGCCGAGGGCCTGCTGGTGGAGTACGCGCTGGCCATGCGCGAGGACGGCCGCAGCCTGGACGAGACCGAGGCGCAGATCCGCGCGACGCTGCCCGACGCCCATCTGCTGCTGATTCCGCGCACACTCGAGAACCTGGTCAAGAACGGCCGCGCGCCCAAGCTCGCCGGCCAGCTCACGCAAATGCTCAACATTCGCCTGGCCGTTTCGCCGGAGTGGAAATCGGGCGAGATCAAGGCCATAAAAAAGGGCCGCGGTGCCAAGCGCATCGTTACCAACACCATGGCCGATTGCCTCGCATTTTTGGCCGAGTATCCGGGCTCCAGCGTGCGCGTGCTCACGACCGGCGCCGCCGAGGAGCAGGAGCTTGTCAACGAGGCACTCGCGGGTCAGGATTACGTAGACGCCGGCACCGGCCCCATCGGCTGCACCATCGCCACCCACGTAGGCGTCGATGCCATCGCCATCAGCTACTGCCCCCGCTACCAGCCAACTCACTAGGGACGCCCACATCACTTGCGGTGAAATAGGGACTGTATTTGGCGTATGGCCACAAATCAATCCCTATTTCACCGCAACTTCTTTTGCTGAGCCATCCATATACAAGATATGCAGACGATCGGCGCATTCCCAGCTGTTTGGGGGAGCTTCGACTAGCCCCTAGCGGTACCCGGTGGGCAAAAAATGGCAAATATGAGTACTGTCATAAATTTAGTAACAGCAAAATTTCGCTGAATTGCCCGCTCCCACCGATTTCAAGCTCCATAAAGCCCCGAATTGTCGTGTTTAGGGGGGGGTGAATATATTAAAACTCAGTCAATTGGTCTTAGATACTTCTCAAATGATATGAGACTAACCGAGCAACAGTACTCATATTTGCCATTTTTGCCCACCGGGTCTGAATGTCCGCTCTTTACGCCTCCGGCTACCCATATGACCGCAAACCCTGATTATCAAGGGCCGTCGCGCGCCTTGGTATCGACCAAAAGCCGCTCGCAGAATAATCCCTTGCCATTAGCAAACTTGAATCGAAATTACATATCCCAAAAAGCCGTAATGCCGTACCCTCGTCTCAACAACTCCAATACAAGGACGGCATTCAAATGGGCAACGCCATGCATCAATACGCCCTCTTTGGGACCGCACAATTTAAATACGATCAGACGATCACACATATATCGGACCAACACCGACAAATCGTCATTTGCAACAACGGTTCAGACGTACGCTACGCAACGCTAGAAGAGTGGGAAGAAGCTGGCGCTTTGTTCGATGAACGAGCGCAAATCGAGGGCATCGTCACCAGCGCGAGCCCAGCACGCGATAAACTCGAGCTCTTTCGCAGTCTCTTTACCGGGCGCAAAGATGTTTACGCTCATGGATATCGCAGAAAGGACGGGGGCATTGGCTATACGCCTGCTTGTGCTAATGAGTGGGAGCCAGGAATTTGCCCCAAAGCAGCCCATCAAAGAGTTAAATGTGTAGAATGCAGCAATCGCGTCTTCCCGGAATTAAGCGATGCCGCAATCATTGCTCACTTTAAAGGCAACGATGACCGGTTCCGCGATGTCCTCGGGCAATATGTTCTCGATAGGAACTGCAACACGAAAGTTCTCGTCATCGATTTTGACAAAGCGGACTGGAAAGAGGCAACAAATGCCGTACGGCTTGTTGCAATACGACGGGGCATTAACGCCGCCGTTGAGCGCTCAAGGTCCGGCAACGGCGCCCACATCTGGTTTTTCTTCCTCGAGCCAATCAGCGCAAAGGCTGCCCGAGAGTTTGGAAGTTGCCTCATAACCGAAGCTGCGGCGCATAATAAGACAATCACGTTCGAGGCCTTTGATCGAATGCTACCCGCTCAGGCCACTATTCCCGATGGAGGCTTCGGAAACCTCATCGCACTCCCCTTTCAAGGCAAGGCGCAACGTGAAGGAAATAGTGTATTTGTAGACGAACAATTCAAGCCCTTTCCCGACCAATGGCTCTATCTATCACAAGTCCAGCTGATTCCGCGCTCGACGGTGCAAGATCTGATTGAGGCCCCTGGAAACAACCCACACGGACCAGCAACAACTACGGTGGCAAACAAGGGCAAACGGTATGCCCAAAGACCACGAAAGCGACTACCACTCACATCGCGGGACTTTCCCTCATCGCTGCCCGTTATTCAAGCCGATATGCTGTACATTCCCGAGAAGTCTCTGAGTCCAGCAGCTCAAATGGAAATCCGCGGACTTGCGACATTTGCCAATCCGGCATTCTATCGCGCGCAGTCCATGCATCAATCAGTATTCGGCAAACCGCGACTCATAGACCTTAGCGAACTGAGAGATGGTCATGTTGCAATTCCCCGGGGCTGCAAAACTCAACTTGAGCAGCTAGTTCAAGAGACCGGCGTTACCGCCCACTATTCAGACGAGCGCAAATCGGGTAATCCGATTGTTATGGCATTTAAAGGAGTCCTTCGCCCTGAGCAGCAAATCGCCGCTGATCAGATGCTCATATACGAAGACGGAATCATGTCCGCACCGACAGGCTTCGGTAAAACAGTCGTCGGAGCTTATCTTATTGCATCCATTGGTCTTCCAACGCTCGTCATCGTTCCCAAAACCGCACTCATAACCCAATGGAAATCCCAGCTCGAGCGATTTATCGACATTACGGACAACAGGGAGCCCGTCCGAACCCCAAAAGGACGAATCAGCAAAAGGCAGCCTCCGGTCATCGGACAAATAGGAGGAGGCAAAATGGCCGTAAGCGGCCTCGTCGACATCGCTTCGTTCCAGTCGTTATCTGGCAAAGACCGCCAAACCGGAGAGCCGATAGTTAAGGGCCTTGTTCGTAATTACGGCCTCATTATCTGCGACGAATGCCACCATGCCGCCGCACCACAGCTCGAGCTTATTCTCAAGTCCGCCCCGGCCAAATACGTATACGGCCTTTCTGCGACGCCCGAACGATCCGACGGCCTTACGCGGGCGCTCTCCATGCTCTGCGGCCCGCTCCGTTATGTTATCGATCCAAAAGCGCAAGCGATTCAGCAGGGCATCCAGCGCATCGTACGGCCTCGTTTTACTGGAATTCGACTACCCGCCTACGAGCCAGGTGCAAACTTCAATCAGATTCTCGACCTGCTGTGCACGCATGCAGCTAGAAACGAATTGATTGTCAACGACGCTATTGAAGCTGCGTCAAACGGCCGGCATCCGCTCGTGCTGACTAAAAGGAAAAAGCATGCCGAGGAGCTGTTCGGGATGCTCAAAAACCAAGGACACGAACCCGTTCTCCTGACCGGGGAAATCGACGCCAAAGAAAGAAAAACGATACTGAGCAGTCTTCCCCGCTTCGAGCATGAACATCGAATCATCGTCGCCACCGAAAGCCTTTTGGGCGAGGGCTTCGATCTGTCCTACCTTGACACTCTACTCATTGCCACGCCGATATCGTGGGACGGCAGCATCACACAGCAGGCAGGCAGGCTCCATAGAAGCCACGAGGGCAAGCGACGGGTTGAGATATTCGACTACGTTGATTTATCTATACCCATGCTCGCCCGCATGTACCAGAAGAGACTCAAGACCTACGCCAAGCTCGGGTACGAAGTCTACGTGACCGGAGGCAGCGAGCAGTCCGATCAAAACATTCTCATAGAACCGGCTAATGCCGTAGAGACTCTGGTTGAAGACATCGTTGGCGCCGCCAAGAGTATCTTCATTGCCGCGCCCTACGCATCCGCCGCCTGCCTCGCAAAGCTCGGCGATGCAATCAAAGGTGCCACTGCCCGAGGGATTGCTCTTGAGTTTTTCATTGCCTCGACTCCGCGCGAAGATGCAAGCGAGACTTTGGCAGAAATGAACGTCGAGCATGCCATTAGAGCAGACGGACGTTTGTGTGCAGCGATAATTGACGAAGAAACTATCTGGTACGGAACGATCCCGCTACTAGCTTTCCCCAAGAAAGAAGACTGCAGCATCAGGTTCAAAAACAGCGAGATCGCAGCGGAGCTCTTAGACGAAATCAACCACAAGGGAAAGCCAGATGCCACGTCAACAGGCAGGACATCCCCACCATTTGCGGTGGAATAGGGACTGTTTTTTGGCGTATCAGCCGCCAATCAATCCCTATTCCACCGCAAGTTAAAAGCGAGTGGCTAGCTCAGTGGGCCCTGGAACAGTTCCTCATGCGAGCCCATTCTGACCAGTCGGATCACAGGATTAGTCTTATGGGGAAGATAAAGAACGACCACATCGACCAAGCCATCGGATAGATGGAAATCGATGTGGCCGTTGTAGTTGCCGCCCGGGTTTGAAAGCTCATGGGCGCCATATTCCGCGGGAAGCGAGCCGTGAGCTGCAAGCTCTGCGACCGCCGCCCTAAACTCGGTTTTTAGCTGCGGATGGATGCGCATCGTCCGTTTGTAATCCGCCTTAAACTGAGCCTCGACTTTAATCTCAAACAGCGCTAGTCCTCATCGAGGAACGATATAAGCTCATCAGCGTTATTGAATGACGGGCTGTCGTCCGTCAAAATCCCCAACTCATGAGCCTCGGCGATCACCATGGCGCGTCTCGTCGCCTCGTTGGGCACCTCTGCCCTTCCTACGATCTCAAAAGGAATCTTTCGCTGATTTACCAGCTGCCGAACAGCAAGGTTGAGATACGAATTGAGACTTAGACCAACCGTATCCAAGAACTCAGTCGCCTGCTCCTTGAGCCCCTCTTCGATGCGAACCGTCGTAGGCTTAACCGTTGCAGTGGACATACGCGACCTCCTCGCCTCGTCTTTTGCATCAGTATACCCAATTTAGATGGCAGACTGATGTTAAATAGCATCAGTCTGCCATTCACAATACTACAACGACAGGCACGCTCGCCCTATATCAACCCGCTCAGGGCGATGTCGACGGCCTCGTTGAGGTCGTCGGTGATGTGGACGAGGTCTGGATCGAGCGGGCTAATCATGCCGGCATCCATCACCGGGCCGTTGAGCCAGTCGAACAGGCCTTGCCAGTACCCGCTGCCCACCAGTACGAGCGGCATGCGCTTGACCTTGTGCGTCTGCACCAGCGTGAGCACCTCGAACATCTCGTCGAGCGTGCCGAAACCGCCGGGGAACACGATGGCACCCGAGCTGTACTTAACGAACATGGTCTTACGCACAAAGAAGTAGCGGAAGTCCATACCCAGGTTCACGTATTTGTTGAGCCCCTGCTCGTGCGGAAGCTCGATACCCAAGCCGACCGACTTGCCGTTGGCACTCGCCGCCCCCCTGTTGGCCGCCTCCATAATGCCGGGGCCGCCGCCGGTGATAACCGCCACGCCGCGCTGCGCGATCTTGCGGCCGACCGTGCGCGCCGCCTTGTAGAGCGGATCGGTCTTGGGCGTGCGGGCACTGCCGAAGATGGTCACCGCGGGCCCGAGCTCGGCAAGCGCGCCAAAGCCATCGACGAATTCTGCCTGAATACGAAGGACGCGCCACGGATCGGCATGCAACCAGTCGGTTGAATCTTCGGGCGCCAGCAGGTTGGCGTAGGTGTTGTCCTTAGGAATCATGGGGCCGCGCATGACCACGGGGCCGCGGCGGTACGTCTCGTCGTAGGCGGGCTCGCCCTCGACGTTCTCATTCTTAATCATGGGTGCTCCTATCGAAAATAGAAACGGGCGGGATCGACGCCATGCGCCAAACACCCGCCCGAACATCAACTATTCGGTATGGTACCCACGATGCATAAAGTGCTTGCAAGCTATCGGTCAGCGGTCGCGCAGACGGTGTTAGTGAACGCGACGACCGATCGCCGCTTGGCCTTTACCGTTGCTCACGCCTCGCAAGCGCATCCGCAGCTCTTAGTAATCCACCGCCGCAGGGCTGTTCATCCAGTCGCTCACGAACGCACCGTAGCGGCCCTCGATAATGGCCTGGCGGGCACGCTGCATAAGGTTGAGCAGGTAGTAGATGTTGTGCATCGACAGCAGAATGCCGCCGAGCATCTCCTTCTGCGTGACCATGTGACGGATGAGCGCACGGCTGTAGCCGCCCGTGCACACCGGGCAGGTGCAGGTGGGATCGATGGGACCGTCGTCGTGCGCAAAGCGCGCGTTACGGAAGTTGAGGCGACCCTCGCTCGAAAACGCTGTGCCCATGCGGCCGGTACGCGTCGGCAGCACGCAGTCGAACATGTCGATGCCCACGCCAACGCCGCGCACGAGCGTGGTAGGGTTGCCGACGCCCATCAGGTAGCGCGGCTTGTGCTTGGGCATGTACTCGCTTACGAGCGGTGCCAGGGTCTCGAACATGGTCTCGTGGTCCTCGCCCACCGAGTAGCCGCCAATGCCGTAACCGGGGAAGTCGCCGCACTCCTCCAGATGGCGCAGCGAGCGCAGGCGCAGATCTAGGTGCATGCCGCCCTGAACAATGCCAAAGAGCGCCTGGTCGTCGCGGTTATGCGCCTTATAGCAGCGCTCGGCCCACATACTCGACAGCTCAACGGCGCGCTCAACGTAGGCGCGCGTGGCGGGATAGCCCGGGCACTGATCAAGCTGCATGCAGATGTCGGAGCCGAGCTTCATGGCGATTTCCATGTTGTCCTCGGGCGTCCAGAACACGTGGCGACCGTCGTAATCGTTGACGATAAAGCGCACGCCCTCGTCGGTGAGCTTGACGGCGTCGTTGTGGCTGAACACCTGGAAACCGCCCGAGTCGGTGAGGATAGGACCGTGCCAGTTCATAAACTTGTGCAGGCCGCCCAGCTCGGCGATAGTGTCCTCGCCGGGACGCATGGACAGATGATAGGTATTGGCAAGCACGATCTGGGCGCCGAGCTGTTTGACGGTCTCGGTAGGAATGCCCTTGACGTTTGCCTTGGTGCCCACGGGCATGAAGATTGGCGTCTCGATGTCGCCGTGCGGGGTGTGCAGCACGCCGGCACGCGCATGCGTCGTCGGGTCCTCGGCGATCAGGTCGAATTTAAAAAGGTTCTGGTCCATAAACTGGAACTCCTTGGTTGCGGTTCATACGCAGACCATTATACGGGCAACCAGCAAACCGCACCGACTCGACAGAAACTGATGCATTAAACGACTAGTCGTCGAGGACAATCTTCAGCGCCATCTTGCAAAGAAGTGTCCCAATCTGCCGGCACTTAGGGACTGTCCCCAAGTGCCGGCAAGAGTGTCCCTTATAGCTAGTCATTTAAGAACGTCCCCAACGACTACGAGATCATCTCCAACAGCCAAGGCAACGCCGATGCTCTGGCGACGTCAGCGAGCGGTCGCCAGGGCGAACAAATTGGCATGAAAAGAGGGCGGCATAGACCTTCTGGTCATGCCGCCCTCTTTGAATGACAAGTTGTCGCCCTGGTGACCGCGCAGCGTCGAGCCGTTACGCGGTTTGGTAAAACCGCGTAACCCCTACGGCCGCTGGCCCATGCCACCCTCGAGGGTGACGGTCTCGCCGTTCATGTACTTAAAGTCGGGACCGCAGAGCTGAACGACCACGCGGCCGATTTCCTTCTCGACGTCGCCGTAGTGACCCGCCGGCGGCATATGGACGTTGGCCTTGAACGCCTCGGGATAGGCATCCTGGAAGTTCTCGAGCGCAGCGGTCCAAGCAAGCGGGCACACGATGTTGACGTTGATGCCGTCCTTGCCCCACTCGTTGGCGGCAACGCGGGTCAGGCCGCGGATGCCCTCCTTGGCAGCGGCATAGCTGCACTGGCCGTAGTTGCCAAACAGGCCAGCGCCCGAGGCAAAGTTGACCACGGAGCCCTTGGTCTCCTTCAGGTGCGGATAGGCCTTCTGCATGTACAGATAGGTAGCATACAGACCGGAGTAAATGGCCAGGTTAAACTGGTCCATGGTGTGATCGGCGATGGTCACGCCCGAGGCGCTGGCCTGAGCATTGTTGACGACGGCGTCGATGCGGCCGAACTCCTCAATGGCCTTGTCGATGACGTTCTGGACGACGACCTCGTTGTCCTGACCAGCCGAGACATCGGCCTGAACAGGCAGAACCTTGACGCCGTACTCGGCCTCGAGGGATTCCTTGGCAGCCTCGAGCTTGGCAACGTTGCGACCGGTGATGACGAGGTTCGCGCCCTCCTTGGCAAATGCGATATCGATGCCGTAGCCGATGGAACCAGCGGAGCCGTCCTTAAGCGTGGCCTTGCCGCCGCCGGTGACGATCACGGTCTTACCAGTGAAAAGTCCCATACAAAGTCCTTTCAAATCGCGACGGGCACGCCCGCCAACTGCGCGCATCCAACTTCACGCGCCAAAAGCTGAAATGCAACTTTAGCTTCTTCAAGTGAATAATAACTGTCTCTTATACACATCTCCGAGCCCACGAGACGGACTCCT
>CABRIB010000031.1 GCA_902470915.1 uncultured Collinsella sp.
AGCCAGATGGATGGTCGTGCCGACACGCAATCGGTGGTCCTGCCGACGGTCTGCGCGGTCTTCGGTCGTCGTACCGTCGACTACGTCCTGGATGGAGGTGGCACGCCGGCTCCTCAACATGAGGAGCATTCTCCATCTGCACGGGCTGCGGCATCTGCGGACCCGCAACCCGTGTCCTCGGCGGCCCCTGTATCCTCGAGCGCCAGCGCGTCGCAGCAGCAAGCGGCGCCGGTAGCGGCATCGACCCCGTCGGCGCCTAAGCCCGCGGCGCCCAAACCGGCTGCTCCGACACCCGCGCCCAAGCCCGTCTCGCCCGCGCCCAAGTCGTCTGACCTGGGCAAAGCCCCCTGGCTACGCTCCGACAACCCCGCCGGCGCTCCTGCCACGGGTAAGCTCCCGACCGAGCCCGCACCTCGTGCGCCCGAGCGCTCGGCTGCCCCCAAGGCTCAGCCTGTCGCGCAGTCCGCGCCGTGGGAATCCGAGCAGGTGCCCTACGACGACGCTATGGTCGGCGGCTTCGCTGTCGATGCGAGCGGGGACGATCTGCCTCCGTTCGACGTGCCGGGTGCGGCGTCCGCGCCCAAGTCCGCTGCAACTGCCCCCAAAGAGGAGGGCGCTCCTGCAGCTCCCTGGGAGTCCAACCCCGGTGCGGGCAGCCCCTTCGGCCATCAGGGTGCAGCCCCGAGCATCCCGCAGACCGAGGACGAGGCCAAAGCCCTCATCCGCAGCGTCTTCGGCCAGTCCACCATCTTCAAACCGGTGGAGTAACCGTGCGGGCGGGTATGCTGCTCAAGAAGAGATCTCTTTGCCCGGGCGCATCTGTATTTCGGACATGTGCAACGCGGTGCCGCGTATCTCGCATTCGAGCAGACAGGTACGTGACGGTCGGCCTAGGATGCTGAGGTCGATACGATACGTCGCATGGCTGTCCGTGTGCTCGACTTGCTCGGCGTTGACGGTTGCTCCGATTGTCAAGAAAGCGCCTAGTTCGGCATCGACAATCTTGGAGTCCTTTATCTTGACCTTGAACTCTTGGTAGAGGGACGGGCTGTTGTAGTAAACGGTTCGGGTTCCGTCGGTGCACTCATCGGTCGCTTCCCATTTGACGACGGGCTGGTCCGAGCTGGCTATCAGTAGTTCTGCTCCAAAGGCTATAGCATGGGTGATGATAACCAGCAATGCCCAGCCGACAAAGAGATAGAGAACCACATATGCAACGGGGTGTTTTGAGCGGATGTTTTGGAGCACGTCGGGGGCATTCATGGGGCACCTCCAAATTGCTATCTATTGCAATCAAATTATACCCCGCCGTCATGAGCGCCGCCTCGAGCAGTGGCTCGGCATTTAGCCATTTAGTGGTACGCATTAAATGTCGGATTCCGGCTCTACAAGATTTAGCTTTCAATATTATGCAGATGCGAATTATTCAACTTTGCATAATCTATGGGTGCGGCTTGCGCTCCAGGACATGTATATCGACTGAGGTAACACGTCCGCCCCGCTCGCTGGCCTCGCGCCGTGGTACGATTTTTGAGTTTGAAAGTCCCGCCGTGCTCCGGCTGCCCTTGCAGCTCGGCGTGCGGCCGCACGTAAAGGAGCCATCATGGCCGGTATGAACATGCAGCAGATGATGAAGCAGGCTCGCAAGATGCAGGAGCAGCTTGCCGCCGCGCAGGAGAACCTCAAGTCCCAGACCGTCGACGCCTCTGCCGGCGGCGGCATGGTCAAGGTGACCGTTAACGGCGAAATGGAGCTCGTCAACCTCACCATCGATCCCGATGCCCTCGATCCCGAGGACGTCGATATGCTGCAGGATATGATCATGGCTGCCGTCAACGAGGCCGTCCGCGGCGTCAACGAGCTCGCCAACAAGCAGATGGGCGCCATCACCGGCGGCCTCAACATCCCGGGCATGCCGTTCTAAGACACGCATATATATGAGTGCGAATCACAGTCTGCAAAAACTGCTCGATGAGCTGGGCCGTCTGCCGGGCATTGGTCCCAAGTCGGCCCAGCGCATCGCCTATTACCTGCTCGAGGCCGATGCCGAGGAGGCCCGTCGCCTGGCCGAGGCCATCCTGGAGGTCAAGCAGGAGGTCCACTTTTGCAGCCGTTGCTTTAACTACGCCACGGCCGACGAGTGCTCCATCTGCCAGGACCCGATGCGCGATACCACTCGCATTTGCGTGGTGGGCGAGCCGCGCGATGTCCAGGCGATTGAGCGCACGGGCAGCTACCACGGCCTCTACCACGTATTGGGCGGTGTGATCAGCCCCATGGACAAGATTGGTCCCGAGCAGTTGCACATCCGCGAGCTGCTGGCGCGTCTGGGCCACGAGGATATCCATGAGGTCATCATCGCCACCAACCCCAATATTGAGGGCGAGACTACGGCGAGCTATCTGGCCCGTACCATCAAGCCGTTGGGCGTCGAGGTGTCGCGTCTGGCAAGCGGCCTTCCCGTGGGCGGCGACTTGGAGTATGCCGACGAGCTTACGCTTGGCCGCGCCATCGAGGCCCGCCGCACGATTTAGGTGGCGAGCCTGCTCCTGCCGTATGTTTTCCTCGCGACGCACGGGGTAGTCATAATTTCCCCGTGCGACTGTGAGTTTGTTGTGCAACAAAGATGCTTCGTATCCGCTTATCGCATGGATGCTTCCGCTCGCATCCTTAATTTGCCCATTCGTTGCGCAACCTTTTGGGTTCGCTGATACACTCAAATATGGATTTGAATGAATGCGCCGCTCCCAAGCGGCGTGTTTTTGTTGGAGGAGAACGCATGCGGCCCGGTGGCACTCAGACAAAGCGCGGCGCCGCGGTGCGCATGCGGCGCCGACTGGGCTTGGCGCCGCGGGCGTACGCACTGCTGTCTTGCTCGCTGGTGCTGGTCATAGCTGGCGTTTCTGCCTATGGCATGACCGTGCCGTCCATGATGCAGGCGCATGCCGCACGCGAACCGCGCGTGGGGCATGAGGTCAAAAGTGATTTGGGTACCACGACTGGATATGCTTGGGCAAGTGTGGTCGGGCATATTGTGTTTGGCACCGACGATGCGGACGGCGCCGAGGCCCCGGACAACGAAGTCACGCTTGCCAATGGCAAAACCATCGTGCTCACCAACATCAAGATCATCGATCGGTTGTCCAACAATAGCGTGGCGGCAACGGTGAATAAGGTCGAGCAGCAGAAGGAGCAGGACGCCCAGCAGTCCGGAAAGCCCGGTAGCTCGGATACTTCTGGCTCCGGCTCGAATTCGTCGAGTTCGAGCGGCGGCTCTGGGTCGGGCTCCTCTACCGGAGGGTCTGGAAATGGCGGCTCGACGGGCGGCAACACTGACAACGATGCAAACTCCGGTGGCCTTTCCGCTGCTGAGGAAGAGAGCATTCACAGTTGGCTTGTGACCAAGTACAACATGCTCGACGGCTACGTTTCTCGTGCCAATGACGTGGTCTCGACCTATAACTCTACGGGAGATCCCAGGCCGTGCGACAGCCTGGTCGGGGAGATGTTTGTCATTCGAGCCGAGTTCGGTCGTCAGACATTCTCGCCCCGGTCAAAGTGGTATCAGCAGTATGCCAATCTGTGGGGCTGTTACACCAACCTATGTCAATGGGTCGGCCATTACGGCGATGATGACGTCGCACTCGGTAACTTCAACAATAACGTGGCGGCGCTTGCCCTATGATGACCGATCTTGCATCCACCACACCACAATCGCTCGGTCGCGATTCCATGGTCGGCCTGCGCCTGGCGCGTGTCGACGGGTTTGAGCCGGCCATTGCGCTCGGTCAGGACGAACTGCCTGCCTATCTGCGTCGTTTTACGATGCTGTTTGCCGACGATGCCACCATGCGCCGTGGCGGTATCGGCCGCGTGACGCGTGCCGTCAACGCCCAAGGCGAGGCCGTGGCACTCAAGCAGCTCATCTTGCCGACGCGCGATGAGTTTGACGACGATGCCGCTCACGAGGCGCTGGTCGCCAAGTTCAAGGCGGCGTTTCGCGAGGAATACGAATGCCATCGCGCCCTTTCGGGCCTTAAGGGCTTTCCCCGCCTCTATGGCTGGGGCGAGGTCGACGGTGTGCCTGCAATTGTCATGGAATGGGTCGAGGGCGAGACGCTTGCCCGCTTGCGTTCGCGACTCGCCGTGGACGATGCCGGACGCCTGTCGCCGCTTGTAGCGGCGCGTCTGGGTCGCGACCTGTTCGATCTGCTCTGCCGTATGAGCCTGGTGGGTGAGGGCTTTGTCCATCGCGATATCTCGCCCGCTAATATTATGGTGCGCACGGCGCGTCTACCGCTTGACCGGCAGCTTGCCGAGGGCACCTTTGACCTGTGCCTGATCGACTTTGGCTCGTCGCTGGCGCTTGAGCCTGCGTCGGCCGTGGCCGGTACCGGTGGCAAGGCATCCTTTACCGAGCGCTATGCCACGCTGCGTCGCGCGACGGTTGCCTATGCCCCGCCCGAGATGCTCACCGACGATATTCCCGACCTGCGCGCTTTGCGTATGTCGCCGGCGATTGACGTCTATGCCGCGGCAAGCACGGTTTACGAGCTCATTGCCGGCGTCGCGCCATACGAAGCCGCGCCGAGCACTTCGGGCACCTCGGGTTCGCGCAAAAAGACGCGCGACATCGCGAGCCCCTACCGTCTCAAGATGGACACGCGGCCCGACTATCCCATTGGTGCCCATGCGCCCGGTTGTGATTTGACTCAGCTGCTTCGTCGTGAGCCCGATGTGGCGCTCGCCGCGGCCGAGCAGGCCCAGCAGCTAGGGCTTGAGCCGGATTCCGAAGAGCTACGCGATGCGCTGGCGTTTGTCGATGCCCAGCTGTTCGACGTGGTGATGGCCTGTCTGTCCAGCCATCAAAAAGATCGTCCCGAGCCGGCGGCGGTCGAGGCGGCGCCCTCAGCGTTTTGTGACCACTATGCGCAAAATGTCGGCCGTTCGCTCCGCGGCGAGCCGCTCACGCCGTGCCCCATGGATGCGTCTGGCCGCGCGGTTCGTCGCGCGCTGATGGTCGGCGCGACGGTCGTCTGTGGCGTGGTTTGGGCTGTGATCGTGGTTTCGGCCGCGCTGCTGGCGTCGGGCGCTCGCGTGACGGCGACTTTGGGATCGCTCGTGTGGTCCGGGTCGCTACCGGGTATTATTGCCGCACTGGCGTTGGCGCTGCCAGGCATAGCCGGCGTTGCCGCGGGGGCGCTTGCGCGCGATCGGCGCTCGGGCTTCCTGCAGGGTGTGCTTGCGCTTTCTGCCTGCGAGGTTCCGGTGCTGGTTGTGGCTGCATGTAGCGTATTTTCCCAACGCGCCGTGATGGGCGGCCTTGTTGCCGCTCTGGTTGCAACCTATACGCTTACGTGGTTTTTGCTTGCGATGGGCTTTGCCTTTGAACTTCCCGTTTCGGCACCGCGACGCACAAAAGCCCAGATGGCGACTCCGCTTGCCGGTGGAGCCGCAGCTGCCCGTACTTTTGGCGGACCTGTCGAAGTATCGTCCGATTCTATTTCTACGACCAAGGAGGCCTAGGTCATGGCATCTCAAGTTGAGCTCACCCCATGCGGGGCCATGTTTGACATCTTTAAGCGCGCGGCGCATCTGAGCCATATCGAGCTGTGCGGCTTGGTGCTTTCGTCCCGTCCGCTCGCCGACGGCCGCAGCCCGCAGAGCCGAGCCGCCGATCGCTCTTGGGTTTCCCGCTTTATCGTTCGCGCGCCGGTCGGCACGCTTCAGCAGCGCTACTTTGCCGAATACGGTACCTCGGCTGCGCGTATTATGTCGCAACTGGCCCTGCGCCAGCGCAATCCCATGGACTCCACGGCTGTGATCAATATGGTGTGCGGTCCTGCAGGTGAACCGATGGTACGCGCGCTCGAAGAGTGCCACCAGGACACGAATCTCTATCGCAACGCGCTCGATCGCCTGTCCCAGGCGGCGGAACTCATGCCCGCCGAGCGCGCCGAGGCCGTGCTGGTGCTGTTTGTCGCCGTCGGTTGTTCGGCGGATGTGCGGTCCTCGGTGAACTATGCCATCGACTACGCGCACGCGACCTGTGGCGGAGGCACATCCACGCCGCGTTCGCTTGGCATGTCGCTGACTGCGGGCGAACGCGAACCCGCCCCGGCGCACCCCTTGGGCTTGCTGCGCGTACAAAACAGTTTTGTCGTGAGCGCCCCGCGCTGGATTCAGCCGAGTGAGCAGGGTGTTGAGATTGGCGCGCTGGCCACTGGTGAGGGCGATATTACCGACGTCGGCGACGATGTCTCGGCCCGCCATGCCCATATCTGGTGCGATGCTCAAAATATCTGGCATGTCGAGGACTTGTCGTCCACCAACGGAACCGTGGTGGTAAACGGGGCCACGCGCGTCTGCATTCAGGTCGAGCCCGGCCGTTCCGCCCAACTCAATCCCGGCGACGAGCTCAAGCTCGGCGAATCCACTACCTACGCCATTCTCTTCGGTGCCCTCTAGCCGGCAGTTAGGGACGTTCCTTTTGCCGGCACTTGGGGACACTTCTCGGCGCGCCAGAGCCGGTCGCCTGGGGATGGAGAGGCCATTTTGGCCCTTGGCGGTCAGTCGGGGCGAAACTAGAAGATCTTTCCGATTCGCGGCTGTTCATGCTTGTAGAGCATCTAAAACAATAGGATGTTATTCTGGAATATGCCGGGTGCGTGAACTTGCCTGTCTTAGCCTTAAAAAGGTATAGGGGAGTTTGGCTCAGGGGTTCCGTCTTGTTCTTCAGCGCAGTATTGTGGGACAGATTTGATGAGATTGGCGCCTTACACCGCAGAGCGCACGGAAGGCTCTCGATTTGTGTTCTGGCCCCAGAATACAGGGCCTGATACTTACCAACTGTGGCATGGATGTAACATCTGTAGAAATCAACCCTTTTGTTGTCGACCTTTGTAAGAAGAACACTGCCATCAACTCTTTGGATGACGAAACTAGGGTGCTTGAGGGGAGCCTTTACTCCCCTCTGAGAGATGACTCATGTTTTTCGCTTGTCGTTGTGAATCCTCCGTTACTGCCGATTCCGGATGAGATTCCTTATCTCTTCGTTGGGGATGGGGGACAATCGGGTCTGGATATAACACTTCATATTCTTAAGGGTGGCGATACGCATTTAGAGGAAAACACTAAATACTGCTAAATGGGGTGACGACGATGGCGCAGGGGCGACCCACGATGCTCGCATCAATACGTCGGCTACTTGGGGAATCAGGTCTAGATGCATGTATGATGATACTGTGCAGCTATTCAATTAGTCCGCGTTCCGAATGGGTGCGGGGTATGGCGGCGACGTCGTATGCTTTTGCCCTGGCGCGATACTCAGGTATTTCTGAGGCGGTTGACGAAGTTTATACGCGCTATGCCGCGCAAGGCGTCCGGAAGTTTGCACATCTACATTACGGGCTTAGGTTTCTTCAAGCGAGCAGGCTGGTTGCGTTATTATGAGCGATTTTTCTAGTCTAGGCGACAAAAGGCAAAGGATTTGGTGGGTGTAAAACGAGGTCGTTTGCGGGCGGACGCTCCAATCTATTGTGGCAATCGGGCGGTTGAAAAAGATATTTCAACCGCCCGATTGCCAGATTCGTCGGAGGAGATGTCCGATTCCGACTCTCTTGTAGGAAGAGCTTGAGACCGTATTGGCCCAAGGCAATCTTAAAGCAGTCTCATTGGCAAATCTTCGCTCCTGTTGTGTTGAGGTGTAAGGTATCAGTGATTGATGTTTTGTGGCGGGTAGATTGGGGCCTTCCTTGATTCGATGCGTTCTCTCGAGGTTCATCAGAGCAAAAGGGGCTTTCGTCTTCATTGCTATCACGGTGATTGGAACCGCTCTCTCCTATGCCATGCCATACGTGAACGGAAAATTTTTAGATTTTCTTCTCGGTAACCGCAGCGAAAGAGACGCCGCACTCTTCGCACTCCTGGTTGCGTCAATAGGAGTTTTCTCCACCCTCTTTACTTATTTTGCAGGAACACTTTCCATTCGCATAAGCACGAGACTTTCCTTTGATCTTCTCAGGGAGGCCGTCTTGCGTTTTGAAAGAGACGATTACTTGGTGAGTCGGACCATCGATCCAGCCTATACAACGCAACGGATTATTTCCGACTCCAGCGTGGTCTCATCCTTCGTTTTGGCGAATTTCATCAGTGCGCCGCTGTCCATTGTAGCTATTCCCATCGTATTGCTTATCATATGGTCAATTGATTCAACTCTCGCGGTGTTTTCCATCATTCTCCTCATCGTGTATTTCTGTGTAATTACTGGGTTGAGGAAACTTTTGTATAGGGTCACGTATGAGAAGAAAGAGGCGGACAGCGCCTTTTACGCCGCAATTGCATCGCAGCTTAATCAGATTCTCAACATTCAACTGACATCTTCGTACGGCAAGAGCGAACAAGCGCTCGACGCTGGGTTTAAGAGCTATTTTCCCAAAGTTTTGCGCTCCGGAAAGCTATCATATTCTCTGACATCGCTCGATGGTCTTTTCGCAGCGTTGTTTCAAGCGGTGATACTTGTTGTTTCCGGAGTACGAATCATTAACGGAACTATGTCAATAGGCGAGTACACTATCATCGGTACATACTTCGCGGTTCTCTTTAAGACTTTGAAAAGTATGATGTCATTGTTCAAATCCTATCAAGATGCCAAAGCATCATGGGATAGGACGGCTATCGCGACGAGAGAAAAGGAGAGATCGGGGTGGAATCGGACCGATTTAGCTAAACTCGATGAAATAAATGACATTTCGGTATCTGATTTGGAATTCTCGGTTGCCCTTCCAGACGGATCTGTCCGAGAGGTCCTCGGCGGGTTTTCTTTCAAGTTTTCCGGTCCTGGTACATATTGCATAGTTGGGGAAAACGGAAGAGGCAAGACGTCACTTCTTTACTTGATGCTCGGGCTATACTCATCGAAAGGCAAAGTAAAATACAACGGCGTGCCAATCGAAGAATGCGACTTGGATTACATACGTGCGAGAGAGATATCGTGCTGCCCACAGTCGTGCTTCGCGCCGGACGAAACGGTGAAAGAGCTGTTAGAGTATTTCGACACGCCCTTTTCTTCCTATCACCGGGGTGTAGATGGCCTACTTTCGCTGGAAAACAGCGTGAAGGAGTTGCTCGGGAAACGTTGCTCCGCGCTTTCGGGCGGTGAGCTGCGCCGAGTGTACTTATGGTCGGCGATTTCACGCAAGTCGTCAGTTTTGGTACTCGACGAGCCCACGACTGGGTTAGACGCTGTAAGCCGCGCCGAGCTTGCGGCCTATGTTAAGCGCAACAAGCAAAGCCAGCTGATCATCGTTGTTTCTCACGATGACGAGATGGTCGGCGCGGTAGAAGGGGTAGTGGATTTAGACAGCATGTACCAGGGTAAATGATGACAAGTGTAGTGCTACCCAACTGGCAGAGATAACAAAATGGCGATGCAGATGCACGTAGCATTCAGGCGGTTCGGACTCGGTGCCTTCACGCCATCGCAACGCTTTCAGATATAGTTCTCGTTCTCTTACTAAAGGAAACTTTAGTCTACGTCATCTTGTCGAGACAGAGGTGAAGCGAAGTGTTGTCGCGACGTATCTTATTCCAGGTGGCTCAGTATCAGCGTGAGAATCGCACCAAAGTGTACTTACGATTCTCGTGTCCCACGGACAACATGAGCTGAGCATTGAGGTTCCACCCTTTGCTGCAACTACACGGGGTTGGACGGCAATGAATATGCCGGGCCGCATACCACGCGCAGCGGGGGTCCATGTCCCAGTATGTTGCCTACAGCAGCCTCGATGTCCACGCACACATCATCTCTGCCTTCGCGTTCAATCCATTTGCCGGAGAGTGCGAGGGTTGCCAGGCCGTAGAATTCGAGCCGAACAAATGAAATGCGGTATCAGCGCATAGGATTAAACTGACGATTGCTTTGCACTGAGAATACGCTTGGAAAGCCGCTATGGGTGGCGGCCCAGGTTAAATAGAGAAGCCCGTCCGATCACTTTCATGTGGCGAACGGTCGGGCTTCTTATTCCACTTGCCAATGCTCGGCTCATATTGGAAGAAAGCTACGCTAATGTTTGCGTGACACTCCTATTTTCTCCGAAGAAAGAGTCGGATAATGAAGAATAGAATTAAAAAAGGCGCCAGATATAACGCAAGTATAAAGGCTAATCCAACGAGACCTTGCAATAATGGCATAACTCCTCCCAGACACGAGATTTTGGTATTTGTTCCCATCTTATTCTGAATTGGACCAAATAGTTCCTAGCCACAAAACTACTCGTCAACTGGATCGCACCAATCTGCTGGCAAAACACAGCTTGATTCTTTATCGACATAGCACCAATCCGCAACAGGGCACTCGGCGATGTCGTAAAAATTGCATATATCAACTCCAAGACAACAAGGCTCAACGGGAGGATGTTCATTTGAACCAACAGGATGGATATGCTTCATAACAGCTCCTCACCTTAATCCAATTAGAGACTACGTTTGATCAATGCCACAGTGATCTACAACGCAGATGCTGCCGCCATCCATGTCATAGTCGCAGTAATCGTATGCACCACAGCCATCTGCTTTATCATAAACAGTACAGATGTCAGTAATGCCCAAGAGGCAGTCAAAAGACATCGGCTTCACGCCTGCCTCGTCGCCACTTCCTGGATTAATCGGATGAATATGCTTCACGACTACCTCCCTTTGAGTGCAGAAAAACCTCAATATTGTGTATAACAAACCAAGATGTCTAGTTCACCATATTTCTAGAATGGTTTCGGCGAACGTAGCAATAAGCTTTGCAGACGGTAATCAGAAGAACGAACACCTCCACAATGGTGACAGCAATGCGCTGAACCGCTTATTCCGATACAGTAGCTTCTCGTTGATTTTTCTCCTGCGAAGATGAGTGGCGGGAAATAAGGTCAAAAGCCATCTCGTAGCACATTTTTCTATATTCACATGATGCAGGGTGTAGACTCTTGGGCAAGTAGCCGTGCTCGTCTGCAGCCTCCCAGCTACAGCCCCCACCACAGAAAGACCGAGCCCAACAGTCCGTACAGTCAATTCTTTTTTCGACACCCTGACTCCAGTTTTCAATATACCTAGTTTCGTCAATTCCGGTGACGATGTTGCCCATTTTGAATCGCATCATCCCGACAAACCTGTGACAGGGGTATACGTCCCCTTCGGGAGTCACGGAAATAAAACGCCTGCCAGCCCCGCATCCGACAAAGGCGATCCTGTTGCTCATAATCAAATCAACTGCAGTTTTCAATGTTCTAAACAAGGGCTTTTCCCCTTGATCAATCTGTTTGAGATATTGATCCGCCAAATCTATTAGGCCCGCCCTGATTTTGTTTAATGAGTGTTCGTCGAGTTTGATATTCTCATCGAATGAGCTCACGGGCGAGAAGTAAATCCTTCTGAAGCCCATCTCTTTAAACTGAAGATAGTCTTCAACAAGGTTACAGTTATTATTTGTTAAGGTCGCTCTTGCGCCGAAGGGGAACGACTCGGAAAAACGACGAACGTTTTTGTCGATATCGGAGAAAGAGCCGCCTCCCGTCTTGTACGGGCGCGATGCATCGTGCTTGCATCCTGTACCATCGAGACTAATCAGAACAGAAAACCCGTGCTCCTTGAAAGAATTCACAGCAGTGTCATTCAAAAGCGTTCCGTTGGTCGTAATAGAATAGGTAAAGTTTCTATTGGGGTATATTCTTTTTGAATAGTCGACCGTTTTCCATATCAGCGGCTCGTTAATCATGGGTTCCCCACCAAAAAAGACGATCGCAAGCGTTTCGTTTTCCGATGAACTTGCGACGAGGTAGTCGACCGCCTTGAAGGCTATCTCGTCTGTCATCAGCAGAGGAGACGTTCCATAATCTCCTTTACCGGCAAAACAGTAACTACAACCAAGGTTGCATGCATGTGAAACGTGGAGTTCGATGGATCTAAGTTTTCGAGGCGTGTCTTTTGTTAAGAAAGTCCGCTCAGACAATCGTTGATACTCATCAATGTCGTCTTCAAGTTCTGCTATGGTCGTTTGGTCGTAGCCTTTCGCAGCAAGTGACTTTGTTAGCAACTTCGAGTTGACCGTTCTTCCCGATGCTTCAAATATGCGAAGCGCATCTTCTGATGCTTGGTCAACCTGAAAGCAATTGCGAGTGACCTCATCGAAGCAGTAACGACGATCACTTACTGAGAAAAAATGCATACGTTCCTCAATTTCATGCTGGACTGGCACTAACCTTGTTTATTGTTGCGCAGCTATAAAAAACCACCAGCGGGGATTCGGTGTGCGGCCCAATCGGACTCCCAAAAGGTTCTATTTGAGACTGGCAAGCTTTGTGTTGTTGGCACTTCGACAGCGCTCTTTATTCCAACATGGAGCCTCGCAGTTTGAGTCGACTTGCCTCTGGAAGGTCCGATCTTAACTTGATTTAGGATGAAAACAGATTACAGGCGCGCTCCTCTAGAAAGAAAGGAAACCAATCGCCGCCTTTCACCGGGAAAGTTTTTATAGCCCACCTCGAGCAAAATGAAAGATGCGAGAGCGATTGGGGAACAATGCGAATCTCCCCTTTTGGGTGGGAGCGAGCCTTCAGCCACCGGCGAACGACTCGCCCTGGTCAGAATCTGGAAGTGGTGCCGGGCCGCTTGGGCCTCCCCGGTGACTTCGTGGGGCTTACCTGCCTGACGTCGAGGAGTACATCCGCAAGATTCGTTCCCTATGCCGTTTGCTCTCACGCCCGCCTTAGTTCCAAGTCGGGCGAGCCGCCGCGCTCATGCGACCCGTGGCGGCGACACGTCGACGCCGCGCTCGCTGAGCACATCTTCGGTCGCGGGCGAGCACGAGGTCGCGCCGGCGCATCCGCTGGGACTGCTGTGCGTGCAAAACGGCTACGTGGTGAGCGTCCCGCGCTGGATTCAGCCGAGTGAGGAAGGCGTTGAGATCGGAGCGCTGGCAACGGGGGAGGGCGGCATCACCGACGACGTCGGCGACGACGTCTCGGCCCGCCATGCCCATATCTGGTGCGACGTGTCTGGCGCATGGTTTGTCGAGGACCTGTCGTCCACTAACGGCACCGTGGTGGTAAACGGGGCCACGAGTGTGTGTATTCAAGTAGAGCCCGGCCGCTCCGCCCAGCTCAACCCCGGCGACGAGCTCAAACTCGGCGAATCCACCACCTACGCCATCCTGCTCGGCGCCCTCTAGCCGGCAGTTAGGTGTTCCTTTCCTGCCGGTACTTGGGGACACTCCTTGGCGCGTCAGAGCCAGTCGTCCGGGGATGGAGGGACCATTCTGGCCTTTGGCGGTCACCCAAGGTAAACCTTTACCGCCCGCCTATATTTGCCGAAATTACACTTGACGGCGGGGTACAATAAACCCGCATGCGGATTTCCGTTGCGGGCGCTTCCCATCGCCGGGGCGTGCCCGGGAGCATCCGGCATGCGGCCTTTGCGGCGCTCGGTCATGTGCAAGACGGGCGGTCGGGTCTGTGGGGCGCATCAGCTGGCCCTCGCCTCGGCATGTCTTCTCTCCACGCCACGTACCTGCTGCTGAGCCTGCCTGCCAGATGATTGGAAGCAACAGCGTAAATCCCATCACGCCAACATCCCGGCGATCGCCGGGGCCTGTATACCTATATGAGAGGAGAGGGGTATATGGCGCGTAAGTTTAAGTCTATGGACGGCAACGAGGCGGCCGCATATGTTTCGTATGCGTACACCGAGGTAGCGGGAATCTATCCCATTACGCCGTCCAGCCCGATGGCCGACCATGTCGACCAGTGGGCGGCCCAGGGTCGCAAGAACATCTTCGGCACCCCGGTCAAGGTCGTCGAGATGGAGTCCGAGGCAGGTGCAGCCGGTACCGTTCACGGTTCGCTGGGTGCCGGTGCTCTGACCACCACCTACACGGCTTCTCAGGGCCTGCTCCTGATGATCCCGAACATGTACAAGATCGCGGGCGAGCAGCTTCCGGGCGTCTTCCACGTCTCCGCGCGTTGCGTCGCTTCCCACGCCCTGAACATTTTTGGCGATCACTCCGACGTCATGGCCTGTCGTCAGACCGGCTTCGCCATGCTCGCCGAGGGCAACGTCCAGGAGGTCATGGACCTCTCGCCGGTGGCTCACCTTGCCGCCATCGAGGGCAAGACTCCGTTCCTTAACTTCTTCGACGGCTTCCGCACCAGCCACGAGATCCAGAAGGTCGCCATGTGGGACTACAAGGATCTGGCCGAGATGTGCGACATGGACGCCGTCCAGGCTTTCCGCGATCACGCGCTCAACCCTGAGCACCCGCACACCCGCGGCAGCCACGAGAACGGCGACATCTTCTTCCAGAACCGCGAGGCCTGCAACAAGGTCTACGACGAGCTTCCCGCCGTCGTCGAGGGCTACATGAAGAAGATCAACGAGAAGCTCGGCACCGATTACGGCCTGTTCAACTACTACGGCGCTCCCGATGCCGACCGCGTCGTCGTGTGCATGGGCTCCTTCTGCGACGTGCTCGAGGAAGTCATCGACTACCTCAACGCTCACGGCGAGAAGGTCGGCCTGGTCAAGGTTCGCCTGTTCCGTCCGTTCTCCATCAAGCACTTTGTCGACGTTCTCCCCGAGACCGTCAAGAAGATTGCCGTCATGGACCGCACCAAGGAGCCGGGTTCCATCGGCGAGCCGCTTTACCAGGACGTCGTCTCCGCTCTCTACGAGGCCGGCAAGACGGGTATCAAGGTCGTCGGCGGCCGTTACGGTCTGGGCAGCAAGGACACGCCTCCCGCGTCCGCGTTCGCTGTCTTCGAGGAGCTCAAGAAGGACGAGCCCAAGCGCGAGTTCACCATCGGCATTGTCGACGACGTGACCAACCTGAGCCTGCCCGAGGCCGAGGATGCGCCCAACACCGCAGCCCCCGGCACCATCGAGTGCAAGTTCTGGGGTCTGGGTGGCGACGGTACCGTCGGCGCCAACAAGAACTCGATCAAGATCATCGGCGATCACACCGACAAGTACGTTCAGGCCTACTTCCAGTACGACTCCAAGAAGACCGGCGGCGTCACCGTTTCGCACCTGCGCTTTGGTGATTCCCCGATCCGTTCGCCGTACTACGTGACCAAGGCCGACTTTGTCGCCTGCCACAACCCCAGCTACATCGTCAAGGGCTTCAAGATGGTCCGCGACGTCAAGCCGGGTGGCACCTTCCTGGTCAACTGCCAGTGGAGCGACGAGGAGTTCGCCGAGCACATGCCCGCCGTGGCCAAGCGCTACATCGCGAACAACAACGTCAACGTCTACCTGATCGACGCTATCGACCTGGCCGCCAAGGTCGGCATGGGCAAGCGCACCAACACGGTGCTCCAGTCCGCCTTCTTCGCGCTGGCCAAGGTCCTGCCCGCCGAGGACGCTCTGCAGTACATGAAGGACGCGGCCACCAAGTCCTACATGAAGAAGGGCCAGGCTATCGTCGACGCCAACCACAAGGCCATCGATGCCGGCGCTACCGCCTTCCGTAAGTTCGAGGTTCCGGCCGACTGGGCTACCGCCGAGGATGCCGCTCCCGTCGAGCTCTCCGAGGAGACCAAGTCCGCCATCGCCCAGCAGGTCAAGAACCTGCTCGAGCCCATCGATCGCATGGATGGCGACAGCCTGCCTGTTTCCGCCTTCGTCGATTGCGCTGACGGCCAGTTTGAGCTGGGCGCCTCCGCATACGAGAAGCGCGGCGTCGCCGTGGTCGTTCCCCACTGGGACGAGACCAAGTGCATCCAGTGCAATCAGTGCGCCTATGTGTGCCCGCATGCCACCATCCGTCCGTTCGCGATGACCGAGGACGAGGCCGCCGCCGCGCCCGAGGCTACCCGCACGCTCGACGCTATGGGCCCCAAGGCCAAGGGCATGAAGTTCACCATGGCCGTGTCCCCGCTCGACTGCATGGGCTGCACCAACTGCGTCAAGGTCTGCCCCAAGGGCGCCCTCGAGATGGTTCCCACCGAGCAGGAGATGGACCAGCAGCCCGTTTGGGACTACATGGTCGAGAACGTCTCCGAGAAGAAGGAGCTCATCGCGGCCAACGTCAAGGGCAGCCAGTTTAAGCAGCCCTACCTGGAGTTCTCTGGCTCCTGCGCCGGCTGTGCCGAGACCGCCTATGCACGTCTGGTGACCCAGGTCGCCGGCGACCGCATGTTCATTTCCAACGCCACCGGTTGCTCCTCCATTTGGGGTAACCCCGCTGCCACCGCTCCTTACTGCAAGGACAAGGACGGTCACGGCCCGGCGTGGAACAACTCCCTGTTCGAGGACAACGCCGAGCATGGTCTGGGCATGGCCGTTGGCTATGAGGCCGTTCAGCACAAGCTGATCGCCGCTACCCAGGACATCATCGCTGCCGATGGTCCGTCCGATGAGCTCAAGGCCGCCGGCCAGGCTTGGATCGACTCCGTCAATGACGCCGAGGCCTCGAAGACCGCTGCCGCTGCCTACGTTGCCGAGCTCGAGAAGTGCGGCTGCGACGCCTCCAAGGCGATCCTCGCCGACAAGGCTTACCTCACCAAGAAGTCCTTCTGGATCTTCGGCGGCGACGGCTGGGCCTACGACATCGGTTTCGGTGGCCTGGACCACGTCCTGGCTTCCGGCCACAACGTCAACGTCTTCGTCTTCGACACCGAGGTCTACTCCAACACCGGTGGTCAGGCCTCCAAGGCCTCGAACCTGGGCCAGGTCGCTCAGTTCGCCGCTGCCGGTAAGGTGACCAAGAAGAAGTCTCTGGCCGAGATTGCCATGAGCTACGGCTACGTCTACGTGGCACAGGTTGCCATGGGCGCCAACCCGGCTCAGACCCTCAAGGCCATCCACGAGGCCGAGGCCTATGACGGCCCGTCCCTCATCATCGGCTACAGCCCCTGCGAGATGCACTCCATCAAGAAGGGCGGCATGCAGAACTGCCAGGCCGAGATGAAGAAGGCTGTCGAGTGCGGTTACTGGAACCTCTTCCGCTTCAACCCCGAGGCTGCTGCCGGCAAGAAGTTCTCGCTCGATTCCAAGGAGCCCGCGGGCGGTTATCAGGAGTTCCTGATGAACGAGGCCCGTTACGCTTCGCTGACGCGTTCCTTCCCCGAGCGCGCCGAGGAGCTCTTCAAGGAGAATGAGCAGGCCGCTATGGACCGCTATCAGCACCTGCTGAAGCTCAAGACGGTGTACAACGAGGCCTAGGTCTCCCACCGCAGGATCTGAGGGCTGACCTTCGCGGACGTTCTCGGACATGAAAGAACCCCCGCTGCGCACTACGTGCGGCGGGGGTTCTTTTGTCCTGCGGAGTGTCCGCGAAGGTTAGCCCTCAGATCCTGCTACGACTACGTCCTCGGATTGTGTGGGCGGATGAAAGACGTGGTTGTGGGGGCTTTTGTCCCCTTCGCTGTTTCGCGGCTTTGCCGCGAAACCTCGCGCCACTTTGGAGATAGATGGGGGACTTGGCTGTTGCCGCCTTTTCGGAGCTCTTCTTTATTCCTTATGCTGGATGAAAAGCCCCTTGTTTTTGCAGGGGTGCATACTCAACTTATAAGTGCATAGAATCTCGTATAGTGCGAGTAAGATATTGCGCTGTCCGTTTTGTGTTTAGCAGAGATGTAGTTTGCATAATCCGACATAATCCTCGCTGCATTTAAATAAAGTTGCACGTAAATGGCGTAGATATGTCTGAGCTGGGGTTCTGTACGCTGAGCGGATAAAAACGACCGTTCACCGTTCCGCTATTTTCAAAATGAATAAAATGAGCGATAAAGAGAATATAAACCTTAATAAACTCGCGTATCGCACGGACGCGGGTTATTAATGGGTTGTAGGCCTTTTACAGAAAGGATTCCAGCAATGTCTAAGCCTCTTGGCAAGCCCGATCGTATTGTCGTCGCCCTTGGCGGCAACGCCCTCGGCAACAACCCCGTCGAGCAGATCGAGGCCGTGAGCAACACCGCCCACGCTCTCCTCGGTCTCATCGAGCAGGGCAACGAGATCATCATCACCCACGGCAACGGCCCGCAGGTCGGCATGATCCAGAACGCCTTTGCCGCTGCCCACGATGCCATCGGTACCCCCGAGATGCCGCTGCCCGAGTGCGGCGCCATGTCCCAGGGCTACATCGGCTATCACCTGCAGCAGGGCATCGGCCGCGAGATGCACAAGCGCTATAAGCGTTGGCACGCCGCAACCGTCGTCACCCAGATCGAGTGCGACCCGGACGACCCCGCGTTCAAGAACCCGACCAAGCCGATCGGCCCCTTCTACACCGAGGAGCAGGCCAAGGAGTTCATGGCCGAGGACCCCTCCAAGGTCTTCGTCGAGGATTCCGGCCGCGGCTGGCGTCGCGTCGTCGCCTCCCCCGATCCCAAGAAGATCGTCGAGGCCGACTCCATCCTCAACCTGCTCGACAACGAGTTCATCGTCATCGCCTGCGGTGGCGGCGGCATCCCCGTCGTCCGCGACTACGAGAACAAGGGCTGCTACAAGGGCGTTCCCGCCGTCATCGACAAGGACCTGGGCGGCGAGCTGCTGGCCGAGGACTGCGACGCCGACGTCCTGTTCCTGCTGACCGCCGTCGAGCACGTCGCCATCAACTTTGGCAAGCCAAACCAGGAGGAGCTCGAGGACCTCACCGCCGATGAGGCCGAGCGCCTGGCCGACGAGGGCCAGTTCGGCAAGGGTTCCATGGAGCCCAAGGTCCGCGCTGCCATCAAGTTCGCCCGCTCCCGCAAGGGCCGCACCTGCATCATCGGCGCCCTGGACAAGGCCGCCGAGACCATGGCCGGCCTCTCCGGTACCCGCATCCACGAGTAGTCCCTACTCTGTTGTCTCTCCCGTGGGCGCCAGGCAAAGCGCCCACAAACTAGCCTCTCTTCATGAGCCCCGCAGTCCGCTCCGACTGCGGGGCTTTTGCTATTCAGCTAGTCATTAGGGACGTTCTTAAGTGACTAGTCAAACAAGAGCGTCCCCAATGACCACTCATTTAAGTCTGTCCCCAATGACTAGTAGTAGGCCCACATGGCTTCGATTTCGTTGAGGACCTCCACCACGCCCCAGCGGCGGGCGCTGCGGCTGGCCGAGTTGGGGTCGTAGACGCCAATCTGGCTGGCATCGTCGATGCCGTAGAGCACGATGTAGTGGCCTACGTTGGTAAACGTACCGGGGCGCACTGCGGCGATGACGGGCGCACCCGAGCGAAGTGCTTGGGTAATCGATTCGCGATCGTTATAGAGCTGTGTTCCGTTGAGCCCCAGCTGCCACGCACCGCCTGTCATAAACGACCACTCGGTGGCACCAGTGGGGGCGTAGTTGCCGGCTTCGGCCAGTGCACATATATCGACCGGCGTCTTATCGGTATGGCCGGTCTTAAAGATATAGACCATGGTGAGGCAAGTGGGACCGCAAGCGTTTTCGCGAATAGTGCCACCGGCATAGGGCAGCTCCGACCATGCGGGGTCAATTTGGTAGATGTGGGGCATGGTGCCGGCCCTGTCTCTTATACACATCTCCGAGCCCACGAGACGGACTCCTATC
>CABRIB010000032.1 GCA_902470915.1 uncultured Collinsella sp.
TATCTGTATAGCCCAAATGAGCCGAGCTGCTAGAATATCGAACTGTATGGATAACTATCATTCAACCGTTATGGGAGGATACGTGAACCGCACCAAAATCGCGCAGCTCTATGCCGATGCCGAGTCGCTCGGCGGCCAGACCGTCACCGTCGCCGGCTGGGTCAAGTCCATCCGCGACATGAAGAACTTTGGCTTTGTTACGCTCAACGACGGCAGCTGCTTCCGCGACCTGCAGGTCGTCATGAACCGCGAGGCACTCGACAACTACGACGAGATCGCCCATCAAAACGTCTCGGCCGCACTCATTTGCACCGGCACCGTCAAGCTGACCCCCGATGCGCCCCAGCCTTTCGAGCTTTCTGCCACCTCCATTGAGGTCGAGGGCGTCAGCGCCCCGGATTACCCGCTGCAGAAGAAGCGCGCAACCGTCGAGTTCCTGCGCACCCAACAGCACCTGCGCCCGCGCACCAACCTGTTCCGCGCCGTGTTCCGCATCCGTTCTGTCGCGGCTGCCGCCATCCACCGCTTCTTCCAGGAGCAGGGCTTTGTCTACGTCAACACCCCTATCATCACCACGAGTGATTGCGAGGGCGCCGGCGAGATGTTCCGCGTGACCACGCTCGACCCCAAAAATCCGCCCCTCACCGAATCCGGCGAGGTTGACTGGAGCCAGGACTTCTTTGGAAAGCACGCGAGCCTTACCGTATCCGGCCAGCTCAACGCCGAGAACTTCGCCATGGCCTTTGGCGACGTGTACACCTTTGGCCCCACCTTCCGCGCCGAAAACTCCAACACCACGCGCCACGCCGCCGAGTTTTGGATGATCGAGCCCGAGATGGCCTTTGCCGACCTTAACGACTACATGGATAACGCCGAGGCCATGCTCAAGTACGTCCTTAAGGACGTCATGGCAACCTGCCCCGACGAGCTCAATATGCTCAACAAGTTTGTGGACAAGGGTCTGCTCGAGCGCCTGGACCACGTGGCAAACTCCGACTTTGCCCGCGTCACCTATACCGAGGCCGTCGAAATCCTGGAGCAGGCCGTCGCCGCCGGTCACAAGTTTGACTATCCCGTGAGCTGGGGCATCGACCTGCAGACCGAGCACGAGCGCTTCCTGACCGAGGAGCACTTTAAGCGACCGACTTTTGTGACCGACTACCCGGCCGAGATCAAGGCGTTCTACATGCGCATGAACGAGGACGGCAAGACCGTCGCCGCCGCCGACTGTCTGGTGCCGGGCATCGGCGAGATTATCGGCGGCTCCCAGCGCGAGGAGCGCCTGGATCTGCTCGAGGCCCGCATCAAGGACCTGGGCATGAATCCCGAGCAGTACAAGTACTACCTTGACCTGCGCCGCTACGGTTCCTGCAAGCACGCCGGCTACGGTCTGGGCTTCGAGCGCTTGGTCATGTATCTGACCGGTGTGGGCAACATCCGCGACGTCCTGCCGCACCCGCGCACCGTGGGCAACGCCGACTTCTAATCGCCACAGCGCCACCAAACGCGTTCCAGCGCATCACGCCAGCGCCTCTCGGCAAGCCGAGGGGCGCTTTTTTCAACAGCATCCGTCAAGCTTTTGGCAAGTTTTTGGTCAGTTGGGCAGGGCTGTTGAAAACTCGACCCGCCGCTTGCCGACGGCTACCGACCGCCCAGGGCGTCCTGCACCCCTGGGAAAGCCCCGCGTCCTAGGCTCCATACCGTCGCCACCCAAAACGGAAAGGACGTGGGCGCCATGACCGAAACCGCTGTTGAAACTTACGAGACCACGACGAGGGGCGCCGCCTCGATGGCAGCCTATCGCGCCGTTCGCATCCTGCAACTATTAAGCGAAAACACCGGCGAGGACAAGGCCATGCTTTCCGATGAGTTGATCCGGCGCCTCGCCCATCCCGACGACCCCGCCCGCATGCCCATCTCGGCGGCGCGGCGCAGCATCTACACCGCCATCTCCGCACTTCGCCATGCCGGATACGAAATTGAGTACAAGCGCGGCGTGGGTTATCGGCTCTTGACCCGTCCGCTCACCGACGAAGAGATCATCCGGCTCCACGGCATGGTCATGCGCAACCGCTCTACACCCATCGCCATTCGAAAAAGCATGGCGCAGCACCTGGTTGCCATGGCGAGTGCCGACGTTCGCGGCTACCTCGATGCGCCCGAGCCTGCTCCAAGCGCAGACGGCAAATCCACCAAGGCCACACGCACGCCCGTCAAGCGCATCGATGCCTGCGAGCTCATCGAGCAGGCCATCGACCACGGAACCACGGTGAGTTTTGATATTTCGAGTGTCACGGCACGCGGAGAGGTCGAAGTGGCGCGGATGACACTCCGGCCCTTTGCCATCAAGCAACGAGACGGCATCTCGTATTTGCTGGGAACGGTCTATGACGCGCGAGGCGCCGATGACACGTTGCGTACCGTAGAGATCGGCCGCATGAGAAACGTCACCACACGTCTCCTCGACGGCAAGAAGCTCTTCGCCGCCCTGGACGAGGACGACGCCTCCTCCGCCGCATAAGACCCTCCGCCGCCCATTCGACTACCCGTACCGCCCATCCGATTCTGTATTAAAAAACCCGCCAGGCTGTTGTAAAAATGGACATCAGCGCTACTATAGTCCCACTTGCACTTTGTCCCAGTGCAGTGTTTCCAGCCATTTTTATACTGGGGGTAATGATATGAAGGACATCACCATCAGCCGCAGGAGCCTTCTGGTCTCCGCCGGCCTGCTCGCGCTCGCCCCGCTCGCCGGATGCGGCGGCAACTCTGGTTCCGGCTCTGCTGCCGCCGGTTCAGACTACACCATCGGCGTTCTGCAGCTCACCGAGCACTCCGCACTCGATGCCGCCAACGACGGCTTTGTCAAGGCCATCAAGGAGAGCGGCCTTAAGGTCAAGATCGACCAGAAGAACGCCCAGAACGACCAGTCCACGTGTAAGTCCATTGCCGACAAGTTCGTAGGCGACGGCGTCAACCTGATCTATGCCATCGCTACGCCCGCCGCGCAGGCTGCCGCCGGCGCCACCGCTGATATCCCCATCGTTGGCTGCGCCATCACCGACTACGCCGCTTCCGGCCTGGTCCAGGACAACGACAAGCCCGGCACCAACGTCACGGGCGCTTCCGACCTCACCCCGGTCGCCGAGCAGCTCGAGATGATGCAGAAGGTCCTGCCCGACGTTAAGAAGGTCGGCCTGCTCTACTGCACCGCCGAGTCCAACTCCGACGTCCAGATCAAGGCCGCCAAGAAGGAACTCGACAAGCTGGGCCTCGAGTACACTGACTTCACCGTCTCGAGCTCCAACGAGATTCAGTCCGTCGTCGAGTCTGCCGTGGGCAAGGTCGACGCGCTGTACTCCCCCACCGACAACACCATCGCCGCGGGTGCCTCGCAGGTCGGCCAGATCTGCAAGGAGAACAAGCTCCCCTTCGTGACTGGCGAGGAGGGCATGTGCAAGGCCGGCGGTCTGTTCACCCTCTCCATCAACTACGAGGACTTGGGCTACGCTGCAGGCGAGATGGCCGTCAAGATCTTGAAGGGCGAGGCCAAGCCCGAGGATATGCCGATCAAGCATCTCTCGAGCAAGGACCTGGTCGTCGTCAAAAACGAAGAGATGGCCGAGGCTCTGGGTATCGACCTTTCCGCCCTGGATGCGTAGCGCCATGCGCGGTAACGCGTCTAGGGCCCGCACGCGCGCCACTGCTGCGTTATTCAATATCTGAGTCATTGGGGCGAACGCTAAAGACCGGCGTTCGCCCTGCTTGTTTCAGGTAAAACAAAACATCTGTCCACCGCTCTTTTATGCATTGGTACCGCTATTATGGAAAATCACGTGTCCACCCTATCCTAGGAGGTATGAAGCATGCTCATTGCATTGCAGGGCGCCGTTTCGCAGGGCGTCCTCTGGGGCATCATGGTGCTTGGCGTGTTTATCACGTTCCGCCTGCTCGACATCCCCGATATGACCTGCGACGGCAGCTTTGCCCTCGGCGGCTGTGTCTGCGCCGTGCTCATCGTCAACAATAACGTCGACCCCTTGCTCGCCGTGCTGGCCGGCATGTGCGCCGGCGCCATCGCGGGCGCCGTCACGGGCATCTTGACCACCGTCTTTGAGATTCCCGCAATCCTCGCCGGAATCCTTACGCAGATCAGTCTGTGGTCCATCAACCTGCGCATCATGGGCAAGTCCAACACGCCCATCCTTGCCAAGGGCACTATCTTCTCATCCGTCAGCAACATGACGGGCCTGCCGCAGTCCACTGTTGCCATTATCCTAGGCATTGTGCTGGCCGTGGCCATCGTCGCCATCCTGTACTGGTTCTTTGGCACCGAGATCGGCTCGGCGCTGCGTGCCACCGGCAACAACGAGTACATGATCCGCGCCCTGGGCGTTAACACCAACACCACCAAAATGATCGCCCTCGTGCTCTCCAACGCCCTCATTGGCCTTTCGGGTGCGCTCATCTGCCAGAGCCAGAAGTATGCCGACATCGGCATGGGCACCGGCGCCATCGTTATCGGTCTTGCCGCCATCGTCATCGGCGAGGTGCTCGGTCGCCTGCTGCCCGGCGGCCTCACGCAGTTTAGCGTCCGTCTTGCCTCCGCCGTCTTTGGCTCCGTGGTGTACTTCCTTATCCGCGCCATCGTGCTGCAGCTGGGCATGGACGCCAACGACATGAAGCTACTCTCCGCCGTGATCGTCGCCGTGGCCCTGTGCGTGCCCGTGGTTTGGGAGCGCTATAAGCTCCGCAGCTCCTACACGAAGGGAGATGAGGCAGATGCTTAAGCTCTCGCACGTCAAGAAGACCTTTAACAAGGGCACCGTCACCGAGAAGCGCGCGCTCACCGGCGTCGACCTCACCCTCAACGATGGCGACTTTGTAACCGTGATTGGCGGCAACGGCGCCGGCAAGTCCACGCTGCTCAATATGATCGCCGGCGTGTATCCGCTCGATTCTGGTGTTATTGAGCTCGACGCCACCGACATCTCGCGTCTGAGCGAGTCGCAGCGCGCCAAGTACCTGGGCCGTGTGTTCCAGGACCCCATGCGCGGCACCGCAGCCGACATGCAAATTGCCGAAAACCTGGCCCTCGCCAAGCGCCGCGGCCAGCGTCGCGGTCTTTCGTGGGGCGTCACCAAGGCCGAGAAGGACGAGTACGTTGAACTGCTCAAGCGCCTGGACCTCGGTCTGGACACGCGTCTCAACGCCAAGGTCGGCCTGCTCTCGGGCGGCCAGCGCCAGGCACTCACCCTGCTGATGGCCACGCTCACCAAGCCGCGCCTGCTGCTGCTCGACGAGCACACGGCGGCCCTCGACCCCAAGACGGCCTCTAAGGTGCTCAACCTGACCGAGGAGATTGTCGACGAAAACCATCTGACCACGCTCATGGTTACGCACAACATGAATGACGCCATCCGTCTGGGCAACCGTCTGATCATGATGCACGAGGGCCATGTGATCTACGACGTGGCCGGCGACGAGAAGAAGTCGCTCACCGTAGCCGACCTGCTGCAGAAGTTCGAGGAGGTCTCGGGCGGCGAGCTCGCCAACGACCGCATGCTGCTGAGCTAAAACCTGCCAATAAGGGACAGGTTTATTTTGGCAGGTTTTATCTGCGCAAACGTCAAAACCGCCGCAAAGGAACAGATACCTTTGCGACGGTTTTCGCATATCATGTCGATAATCCAGCGTCAGCAGGAACCACTGGTTAAGAACTAAGGAAACTGCCATGAGAAGACTCCTTCCCCGTCTTGCTTGACCGCCGCACTCCTTGCCGGCGTGCTCGCCGGCGGCCCAGCTTACGCCACCGCGACCACCCCATCTCAAGTTATCGGCCCGTCCGATGTGATCGGACGGGCTTTTTGGTGGGTATCATGGTTGAATGATCATTAGGAGGTTTTCCCTACATGGAATTGTTTGAACCGATTCTTCATTTCTTTGAGCAGCGCTGGGTCCACAACATCATCTGGGCCGTCATCTTGGTAATAGTCACCGCCATCGCCGCCAAGGTAGCATCCAAGACCCTGCGCCACCTACTCAACCGAGACGACAACCCGCTTCCCGCATCGAGCATCTTCATCAACATCGCGCGTGCCGTCATTTGGATGATCGGCGGCAGCTTTATCCTCGACAACTGCTTTGGCATTAACGCAAACGCGCTCGTCGCCGCTCTTGGCGTCGGCGGCATCGCCATCTCGCTCGGCTTTCAGGACACGCTATCAAACCTTATCGGCGGCATGCAAGTGACCTTTATGGGCATCATCAAGCCCGGCGACAATATCGAGGTCGGCGGCGTGTCGGGCGTGGTCCAGGACATCACTTGGCGCCACACGACCATCGAGGACGCCTGCGGACAGACCATCATCGTCCCCAACTCCAACATCTCCAAGAACACACTCGTGCACCTCATGCCCTTTGGACGCGTTGTCGTTCCCGTCGCGGTGAAGGACACGTCAAAGTGGGACTCGCTCGATGCGCTGGCAGACGAGCTCGCCTGTGCCACCAAGGTCGCCGTTTCACCCATCTCGGGCTTTGACAAGGAACCCTACGTGCTCTTTAGCGAGATCGGCGACTTTGGCATTAAGGGTAAGATCATCTTTATCGTCAGTGACGACAGCACCACCTTTACGGCAGCCGACGCCTGCATCCGCGCCATCGCCCCCATCATCGCCTAAAACCACCGCAAAGGGGACAGGCACCTTTGTGGTGGTTTCGCATCGTGGTACCATGGTTCATATCGTTGTTTAAACGACTAAGGGAGTAGACACCATGGAAGAGGCCTATCGTCAAGCGCGCAAGCGCGGCGAACAGGGACGCCGTCGCGCCATCAGCCAAAGCGAGCATCCATATCTTACGGACCTCGACAGCTTGGTCGCCCAGCTTCCCTGCGGGCAGCGCGAGAACATCGGCCTGCGGGACATTCCGCTCGAAATGGTCGTCGGCACGGTTACCAAAGGTCGCCAGTCCGCCTTTTCGTGTAACTTTATGCCGCTGCTCCCCTGGAATACCGAATTCGCCCGCAAATGGTCCAACCTCTACGATATCCAAATCTCCGAGGGCTACCGCGACCCCATCATCGTCACCGAGTTCATGCACCGCTTTTACGTCCAAGAGGGCAACAAGCGTGTCAGCGTCCTCAAATTCCTTGACGCTCCGACGGTTTCGGCCAAGGTGACGCGTCTGTACCCCGGTAAGTGGGATTCCGTCGAGAGCCGCCTGTACGGTGAGTTTTGCGCCTTTTGGTACGTATGCCCCCTGTACGAGATTGAGTTTTCGCGCGAGGGCAGCTACGAGATGCTTGCCAAAATGCTCGGCCAAGATCTTGTCGAAAAATGGCCTCAAAAGAAGGTCGACTACCTACGTCACACCTTCCTGCTCTTTAAGCGCGCCTATCTTCGCGCGGGCGGCGACCACTTGGACATTACGCCTGCCGATGCCATGCTCGTCTACCTCAACGTCTACAACCAGGACCGTCTGCTGGATACGCCGACGGATATCGTCGTCAACCGTCTGTGCAAGATTTGGCGCGAGCTTGTCATTGCCGGCAAAAGCGACGAGGACAAAGTCGATCTTGTCGAAGCGCCGCAGCCCAACGAGAAAGAGGGCGCACCGACAAAAGCTACCTCGGGCGTGCTCAACTTCTTTATGAGCAAGACCGTCTACTCCACTGCCAATCCCATGCGAATCGCCTTTATCCACGAGTTTCCCTGTGCCACGTCGAGCTGGGACAGCCTACACGACCAGGGCCGCCGGTATCTTGATGAGCACTTTGGCGGCATCGTGCGCACCGAGGCGTTCGAGGACTGCCACGATTCGGACGTGTTCTACGCCGCCGTCGAGACAGCCGTAAAGCACGGGGCGAACGTCATCTTCTCGACCTCACACCGGCTCATGGAATACACGCTCAGGGCGTCAGTCGAGTATCCCCAGGTGCGGTTCCTTAACTGCTCAATCGGCCTTCCCCACCAAAGCGTCCGCTCGTACTTTGGAAAGATGTACGAGGCCAAGTTCCTACTGGGCGCCCTTGCCGCCAGCATGGCCGACAACCACCGTATTGGCTACCATGCGTCGGTCTTCGCCTCGGGCGCGCTGAGCGAAATCAACGCCTTCGCTATCGGTGCCTCGCTGCTCGACCCTCGTGCGCAGATTATCCTCACTTGGGGAGATGTTCCCGCCGGCGATCTTGCCGAAGCCATGTGTCGCGAGGGCGTGAGCGTCATGACCGGCGCCGATATGTCCAAGTCTCTCGAGGACCCCACCGCCTACGGGCTTCACCGTCTGGTAAACGGCAAGGAAGTTACCGGTATTGCTATGCCGGTATGGAACTGGGGCCGTTACTACGAACTCATCGTACGCAGCCTACTGCACGGCACATGGGACGAGACCGCCGATGACCAGCAGGTGCGCGCCGTCAACTACTGGTACGGTATGAGCTCCGGCGTCATCGATATTCGCTACGCTCCGGGCCTACCCTATCAGACGCGTAAACTTGTGCAGCTGCTTCGCAACGGCATTGTCGAGGGCTCCATCAACCCATTTGGCGGCGAGCTCCACAGCCAGGACGGCGTGGTTCAGATTGAGGGCTTCCCTCCCCTGCCGAGTACGCAGATTGTCGAGATGAACTGGCTGGCTGACAACGTTATAGGCTCGATTCCGCAGCTCGATAACGAGCCGGAGGTCCGTGCCCTATGAATATCCTAGCCATTGCCGATGTAGAGGAGCGCTGCCTGTGGGAATGTTTTCGCAAGGAGCGCTTTGAGGACGTTGACCTGATTCTATCCGCAGGCGACCTGGATCCGGACTATCTTGAGTTTTTGGTCACTGTCATCAACAAACCGCTTGTGTACGTTCGTGGCAACCACGACGACCGCTACGCGCGCCATGCACCGGGCGGGTGCATTTGTGTTGAGGACAGCGTATATGTGTACCGAGGTATTCGCATTGCGGGTCTGGGCGGTTCCATGCGCTACCGCGACGGCGCGAACATGTATACCGAGCGCGAGATGGCAAAACGCATGCGCAAGCTATCGCGAAAAATCGCACTGGTAGACGGATGCGATATTCTACTTACCCATGCACCCGTCGCAGACATGGGCGACCTGGACGACCTGCCGCATCGAGGATTCGAGTGCTTTAATGCGGCTCTTGAGTCTTGGGGTCCCGACTATATGATTCACGGGCATGTGCACCAAAGCTACGGCCCCAACTTTCAACGCGAGCGCCAACACCCATGCGGAACGAAGATTGTCAACGCCTGCGGCTATACCAAGATCGAAATTGACGAGGCGCGCTACCCCACGCGCGGTTGGAAGGCCGCTTGGCTCAACTCGCAAACCATGCGCCGCGAGCTCAAACGCCACGAAGCAATCGAGTCTTCAACCGCCAGAACCCCCTGGTAACTGCCAACAACCACCACGAAGGGGATAGGCACCTTTATGGTGGTTTTGCTGACTCGTCCGACCTGTCCATCACGGTGCTTGTGTAATTAACGAGAACACTCATTGTTTTGTAAGGACGGCGCTCACGTGCCGTCTTTTTTTGTCAACTTATGCAGTCTCGACCGTGTTGTATGTAGAGGGACCTCGCGAGACGCCTTCCCTATATCCACCACGACCAATTGGAGGTGACACTATGCCTGCACGCCGTAACCGCAATAGCACGCTCCGATGCGATGCCGATCAGATCGAGCGGGAAGCAAAGCGCTTGGTCGACACGTATTCCGACCTCATCCTTCGATTGTGCTATTCGGCCCTTGGATCCGCTGACGACGCTCAAGACATCTGCCAGGACACGCTGATCAAGATTCTCCAACGCACTCAACCGTTCGACTCGCTCGAACACGAACGTGCTTGGGTGATCCGAGTCGCACTGAACGCATGTCGCGATATCGGCCGTACGCACGCGAATCACCCGGTTGTCGACCTCGATTCGCTCCCCGATTTCTGCGCACCCGTAACACATACCGAGCAAGAATTCGCGCAACGCGACTGCGCCATTCTTTCCGCTGTCACGGCCCTGCCTCAAGCACAGCGCATCGCCATCTTTTTGCACTACTACGCAGGCATGAGCATCAGGGAAATCGCAGACGCCGTTCACGCGACGCCAGCTGCAACCGCCCAGCACCTTAGCCGCGGACGTGCGTCACTTCGGCTTTCCTTGAAAGGAGACCACAATGACTACGAATTCGAATGACTATCGCCACGCCCTGGAGCACATTTCGTTTACCGATAATGCGAAGCAGCACATGGCAAACTCGATTGCTCAGTCCGTCGCCTCAAGCGATGCGGCGACCGCTCAAAGCAACTTTAATGGCACGCGACGCAAGCCGCGCATCGCCCGCCATCCCGTAAGAACAGTCGCTCGCATTGCCGCTGTAACGGCAGTCCTCGCTATCGTCATTGGAGGCGCTGGCACGGCTATGGCAACAGGCGTCCTGCCGCTTCCTTCTGACATGCTTTCCGACATCTTTGACGGACCTGCTTCTCAAACCGAGATCATCGACCGTATTGGCCGGCCCGTCGGTGCTAGCTGCTCCAACAACGGAGTCACCGTGACCGCCGACGCCATCATGGGCGACAAGGATATGGTTACCATCGCCTATACGCTTACGTTCGACGATCCCGCTGCCCTGAAAAAGCTTTCCGAGCCGGGCGAGAACGGAACTATCGCCGGAAGTGTCGATGGAAACGTATACGTTGATGGCGAGCATGGCGGCCAAGGCCAATCATGGCTCATTGACAAGAACCCCAATGACTCCAGCATTCAATACCTTGCACAGTTCAGCGTTGAATCACCCGGCCTTATGGGCAGGACCGTCCGCACGCATATCAACTCTCTCGTTGTGCCACGTGCTGGCAAAGAGCTTCCCGAGTATAAGAAAATACTTACGGGCCCATGGGATCTTAAGTTCCAGCTGAATTACGAAGATACATCCGTTACGATTCCCGCGCCCAAATCGGTCAACTTTAACGGCACCAAGGCGACGATTCAAGAGGCCACCGTATCCTGCGTTGGCGTTTCAGTCCGCTACAACATAGATCGTTCCATCGAACACGACAACAACAGCGGCAAGATGTCTCAAAACATGGAGGAGTCTATGGATGCCGTTGGCAACATACCCCTCATCGTGACGTTCAAAGACGGTCATGTTGAGGACGCAACCAGCCACAGCGGCTATTTCGCAAATAAACTGGATAACGGCACCACTGATGTCCACAAGACCTGGCCGTTCTCGCAAGTTTGTGACACAGACAAGATTGCAAGCGTACAAATTGGCGATACGGTCATTCCCATGAATTCGTAACGCTACGCGGCTCGTATATGCACCCGGTTCCGCACTTCGCGTCTAAAGATGCGCTGTCATCGAGCAGCGTGAGCGCAAGGCCGCCCGTATGGTCGGCTGGGAACACCTCGTTGCGCTAAAAACCACCACGAAGGGGACCGGCACCTTTGTGGTGGTTTTGCTGACTCGTCCGACCTGTCCCAACGGTTTGTCTCAATCTGTAACAGGTAGGGCCCAAATAATCGGTTAGCTGTTACAGATCGAGACAGACCACGGATGCTCAGCCGAAAATCTCAATCTGTAACAGGTAGGAACGATTTTGCCCCTTAGATGTTACAGATTGAGATATTTGACAGCTTGAATCGGCATCGCCTACAGCGCGGCGACGACCTTGTCGCCCATCGTCGTGGTGCCGAGGATCTTATCTGCCGGGGTGTTGACATCGGCGATGTCACGGGTGCGCCAGCCCTCGTCGAGCACGCGCGCCACGGCGCTCTCGATCCACGCGGCTTGCTCGCCCATGTCGAGCGCGTAGGTCAGCAGCATCGCCACCGACAAGATTTGAGCCAGCGGATTGGCCACGCCGAGCCCCGCGATGTCAGGAGCGCTGCCAGCGCTCGGCCCAAACAGCGATACGCCATCATCCAGCGAGGCAGAGGCAAGCATACCGAGCGATCCGGTAATCTGAGCCGCCTCATCGGACAGGATGTCGCCGAACATGTTCTCCGTCACCACGACGTCAAAGTCTGCCGGTCGACTGATGAGCTGCATGGCGGCGTTGTCGACGAGCAGGTCCTCAAGCTCCGCGTCGGAGTACTCCTCGTCTTGCACGCGATGCACGATCTCGCGCCACATGCGGCTCGTCTCCAGCACGTTGCGCTTATCAACGCTCGTCACCTTGCCGCGACGTTTGCGCGCCGCCTCAAATGCCTGGCGCGCAATGCGCTCAATCTCGTACTCGCGATACTCCATCACGTCGACCGCACGCTGACCGGCCGCACCCGCAGCGCCCGCGCAGGTCACGGATGCGGGCGCCAAAGTCCCACGGCATGTTGTAGCCCATCGTATCGGGGATGTTCACGACCGTGGCACCGGCCTTTACGGCCGCCTCGATAATGCGCACCAGAAACTCCTGATCGGAGCGGCCGGCATCCTCGGCATAAAACTCAACATCGTCAACGAACTTGCGAGCATGTTTGACGGCATGGATCGCTCACTCAATTGCCCTTTCCTCACTCATATGGAGCTTGTCGCGCAGGTGACTGGTGCTCACACCCAGCCCTGTATGGATACGGGGCCTCTGGGCCGTTTTGAGCGCCTCTGCAGCCACTTCGATATCCCTGTCGACAGCGCGCGTCAGGCCGCATACCGTGCATCGGTCGCCCGCAATCTTGCCAATCTCCTGTACGGAGCGAAAGTCACCAGGACTCGAGATGGGAAAGCCCGCCTCGATAACGTCCACGTTCATGCGCACCAGCTGGCGGGCGATGAAGAGCTTTTCCTCGGTATTCATGCTGGCGCCCGGCGACTGCTCACCGTCGCACAGGGTGGCGTCAAAGATTGTGATTTTGCGGCTTATATGTTCCTCCTGATTGACCGTTTTATGACAGATGGCTTTCAGGAGAGAGAAGGCCTAGAGATAGAAAAATACCCGTGTCGCTCATCACGCCTGAAAGCGGCAGACGATAGCGCACCCGGGTACAACAAATCGTTATAGCGAGATTACAACCCTAGCGCGCTATCCAATCTAGTAGCGCTAGGCCTAGGAGCTGTTGCGTGTTCTTAAACATGTTGGGCTCCCTTCGGCCTCGGGTAGTACTACATCGCGCTAAAGTACAACACAAGTAAAACCACCACAAGGGTGCCTGTCCCCTTCGTGGTGGTTTCGTTGACTCAAAAGCAAGAGACCCGGTCCTGCACGAGGCAGAACCGGATCTCTTTAGCAATGCTTGCTTTGCTCAGGCAGTAACTGTTAGTTACTCAGCCAGGAAGTCGCGCTGGATAGCGGGATCGACCTTGACGCCAGGGCCCATGGTGGAAGACACGGAGATGGACTTGACGTACTTGCCCTTAGCAGAAGAGGGCTTGACGCGCAGGATCTCGGTGTACAGGGCAGCGTAGTTCTCGACGAGCTGCTGCTCAGAGAAGGACTTCTTGCCCAGGGGCACGTGGCAGATGCCGTAGCGGTCGGCGCGGTACTCAACGCGGCCAGCCTTGAGCTCGGAGACCATCTTGGCGACGTCCATGGTCACGGTGCCGAGCTTGGGGTTCGGCATGAGGCCACGGGGACCAAGGATCTTACCGATGCGGCCAACCTTGGCCATCATGTTCGGCGTAGCGATAGCGGCGTCGAAGTTGATCTCGCCCTTCTGAATCTGGGCGACAAGCTCGTCGGAACCGATGATGTCGGCGCCGGCAGCCTCAGCCTCGCGGGCCTTCTCGCCCTCGGCGAAGACGGCAACACGAACGGTCTTGCCGGTGCCGTGGGGCAGGGAGATGGAACCACGGATGTTCTGGTCAGCCTTACGAGTATCGATGCCCAGACGGAAGTGGGCCTCGACGGTCTCGTCGAACTTGGCGGTGTCGAGCTCCTTGATGAGCTTGGCAGCCTGAAGGGGGGTGTAGAGCGTGGCGCGGTCGATCTTCTCGGCAGCGGCCTTATAGCTCTTACCATGCTTAGCCATGTGCATTACCTCCTGTGGTTAAACGGGCGTGAGCCCTCCCACATCGTATCGTGTGCCCTATTGCACACATATAACGGGCGCCCCGGTCGGAGCACCCGTCATTACCTAAAGAAATCGCTACTCAGCGATGGTGACGCCCATGGAACGGGCGGTACCGGCGATGATCTTCTTGGCGGCGTCAATGTCGTTGGCATTGAGGTCCGGCATCTTGATCTCGGCGATCTTGGTGAGCTGCTCCTGGGAGAGCTGACCGACCTTGTCGGCCTGGGGCTTAGCGGAACCAGACTTGAGGTTCAGCTCCTTCTTGATGAGGTGAGCCGCGGGCGGGGTCTTGGTGATGAAGGAGAAGGACTTGTCCTCGTAGACGGAAATCTCAACGGGGATGATGTCGCCCTTCTTGTCCTGCGTCTCGGCGTTAAAGGCCTGGCAGAACTGCATGATGTTCACGCCAGCAGCGCCCAGGGCGGGGCCGACGGGAGGAGCGGGGTTAGCTGCACCAGCAGGAATCTGGAGCTTAATGACGTTGGCAACCTTCTTCTCAGCCATGGTCATTCCTTTCGAATCACGAGTGTGAAGTACTTGCTATATCGTAAGCACGCACGTGTTAGAAGCACTCCTGAGATGAGCAGTCACAGAAGAAGCACGCTCGCGCGAACGGACAAAAACTTAAGCGATGACAGCGACCTGGTTAAAGTCGAGCTCGACCGGCGTCTCGCGGCCAAAGATCATCAGCGTGACCTTGAGCTTGCCAGCCTCGGTGTTAACCTCGGAGACCTTGCCATCAAAGTCGGTAAGCGGGCCATCGGTGACGCGGACGGACGTGCCGACCTGAATATCAACCGAGGTGCGCTTGGGCGAATCGCCCTTACCGGGACGACGAGTCATCTTATTGTACTCGTCACGGGAAAGCGGAGCGGGCTTGCCGTTGCCGCCCAGGAAACCGGTGACGCCAGGCGTGTTACGAACGCACGTCCAAGCGTCGTCATCCATTTCCATGCGAACCAGGACATAACCCGGGAAGATCTTAGAATCCTTGGTCTCACGCTTGCCACCCTCTTTAATCTCGGTGACGCGCTCCATAGGAATCTCGATATCAAAGATACGGTCCTGCATGCCCATAGTCTCGATGCGATGCTCGAGATCGGACTTAACGCGGTTCTCGTATCCAGAGTAAGTGTGAACGACGTACCAACGCTTAGACATGGTTTAGCCCCTCAATCCAGAGAACAGAGCAAGAGCCTCGCCAAAGCCAGCATCGAGCAGAGCGATGACGACGCCGACGACGATCAGAGAAGCGCAAACGACGACCGAGTAGTTCACGAGCTCCTTCTTATCGGGCCACGTGACACGCTTCATCTCGGACTTCACCGAAGCGAAATACTTCTTGGTGCGGGCGAAGAAACCAGGCTTCTCGTTCTTCTTAGACTTCGCAGCCTTCTCGCTCTTCTTGGCAACGGCCTTCTTGGCCTCAACCTTGGAGTTGGCGGCAGCGTTGTTGGCAGGTGCCGGCTGCTGTGCCTTCTTCTTGTTCTTCTTGTTGGCCATTTGGGTTACCTCCGCGCAATGCGCTTATACATGAGTAAACCGTAAGCCCCCAAGTGGGAGCTTACGGAATAATGACTGGCACGCCAGGAAGGACTCGAACCCTCAACACTCGGTTTTGGAGACCGATGCTCTACCAATTGAACTACTGGCGTATGTGACTAGAGACTAGCGAGTCTCTTTGTGCAGCGTGTGGTGACGGCACCAGGGGCAATACTTCTTGATCTCCATACGATCAGGCATGGTCGACTTGTTCTTGGTGGTCGTATAGTTGCGGCGCTTGCACTCAGTGCACGCAAGAGTAACTAGAGTACGCATGTATCCTGAACCTTTCATTTCCGCCCCGTACGGGCACGAGTTGTTACTTTATCAGCTCCACGTAAGTGCTGTCAATGAAAACCTCGAGTCAATTGGTTCTCGGTGGATCCATTCATATTTGGAACACATCAATGAAGCCATCGAGATCTAATCGACGGTGCATCCAGGACCATTATCGATCCTCTCGACACCAGCAACGGCTGAATATCCATTGCAGAAAAGAACCCGGCACCCATATAAGTGCCGGGTTCTCTAAGTCAGCTATATCAAAGAGCTAATTTACTCAATGATCGTGGAGACGATGCCCGAACCGACGGTGTGGCCACCCTCGCGGATAGCGAAGCGCAGGCCCTCCTCCATGGCGATCGGGTGGATGAGGTCGCCCTCGATGGTGATGTGGTCACCAGGCATAGCCATCTCGGTGCCCTCGGGGAGCTTGACCGTACCGGTAACGTCGGTGGTACGGAAGTAGAACTGAGGACGATAACCATCGAAGAACGGGGTGTGACGGCCGCCCTCCTCCTTGGTCAGAACGTAGATCTCACCGGTGAACTTGGTGTGCGGGGTAACCGAACCGGGCTTGCAGAGAACCTGGCCGCGCTCGATGTCCTCGCGCTTGATGCCGCGGAGCAGCAGACCGACGTTGTCGCCAGCCTCGCAGAAGTCCATGGACTTACGGAACATCTCGATACCGGTAACGACGGTGTTCTGGGTATCCTTGATGCCGACAATCTCGACGGGCTCGTTGAGCTTGAGCTCACCGCGCTCGACACGGCCGGTAGCAACGGTACCACGGCCGGAGATGGTCATAACGTCCTCAACGGCCATCAGGAACGGGAGGTCGTTGTTACGAGCAGGCGTCGGGATGTACTCGTCGACAGCGTTCATGAGCTCGCGAATGGCGTCCATCCACTTGGCGTCGCCCTCGAGAGCGCCCAGAGCGGAACCACGGATGACGGGGATGTCGTCGCCGGGGAAATCGTACTCGGAGAGGAGCTCGCGGGTCTCCATCTCGACGAGGTCGATGAGCTCGTCATCGTCGACCATGTCGCACTTGTTCAGGAAGACGACGATGTAGGGAACGCCGACCTGACGGGCGAGCAGGATGTGCTCGCGGGTCTGAGCCATGGGGCCGTCGGTAGCGGCGATGACCAGGATAGCGCCGTCCATCTGAGCAGCACCGGAGATCATGTTCTTGACGTAGTCAGCGTGGCCCGGGCAGTCAACGTGAGCGTAGTGACGGGCAGCAGTCTCGTACTCGACGTGGGAGACGGAGATCGTAATGCCGCGCTCGCGCTCCTCGGGAGCCTTGTCGATGTTCTCGAACGCAGTGAAGTCAGCCTTGCAGCCCTCGGTCTCGGAGAGAACCTTGGTGATGGCAGCGGTCAGCGTGGTCTTGCCGTGGTCGACGTGACCAATGGTGCCGATGTTAACATGCGGCTTAGTGCGCTCAAACTTCTCTTTGGCCATAAAGCCCTCCTCTAAACAGGTCGTCCCCGGACGGGACTTTGCCTTTATACCATAGTGGCCTCTCAACATACTATTGAGAAGCCACCGTGTTACCTATGGTAGCGGTGACTGGATTCGAACCAGTGACGCCACGGGTATGAACCGTGTGCTCTAACCAACTGAGCTACACCGCCGGATGGAGCCTGCAACCAGACTTGAACTGGTGACCTCTTCGTTACCAACGAAGTGCTCTACCGACTGAGCTATACAGGCACTTGACGGGTGGGAGCTATAGGATTCGAACCTATGTAGGCAGAGCCAACGGGTTTACAGCCCGTCCCCATTAACCACTCGGGCAAACTCCCAATCGTTCAAGTATCCGCAGGTTCTTTGGTCTTTTGGACCGCCGCCCCCGCGAACGAAAAAGATAATACGATGCAACCTTGGGGGCTGTCAACGAAAACCTCTAGATACACGGTTCCGGGCGTATCTATATAGCCGTGACCTGCGGTTTTGTTGAGTTTGGATGTGAAGGACGGTGGTTTTGGATACAGCGGTGACGTTTCCCAAGGTAACACTTTGGTGTAGTGGAGTACACCTTCAGGATCGAACTTCGATAACAGCCTATTTGCACCTATATATAGGTCGAGATCGGGCTTCCGCGGCAGATTCGAGCGTGGATTTTCTTCCGTTTGAAATCGAGCGTGGACAATCTCCCACTATTGGCGTGCCCCCAAGGCCAAAGTGGCAGATTATCCACGATCATTCACTAAGCGGGAGATTTTCCACGCTCGTACGTTCGATAATCCACGCTCAGGGGGGTGTTCCTATAGTTTTGTCAACTGGGAAATGCTGCCCGCGCGACTGAATCGCGGCATGCTGACGCCAAGCCTCTCGGCCGGTGGGCTCCAATCTGCTCGGTGCGCTTCGGCTAGGCTGCGTAGGGCACCCTGTCCCGCATGACCGCGTAGATGACCTTCAGCCTCTTTCGCGCCAGCGCCTTGAGCGCCTTGCCGTGCGACATGCCCCGCTCTCGGCACCTGGTGTAGTAGTCACCCCATCTCCCCTCTGTCCGGGTAAGGCAGTTGCATGAGAATATGAGCAGGTTCTTCAGCCTCTTGTTTCCTTGGCGCGATGCCGTCACCGAGGAGATCGAGGTTCCCGACTGGCGGTTGCGCGGCGCCAGGCCGCAGTACGACGCGAGCCTGTCGTGACTGGGGAAGTCTTCGATGTCGATGGAGATCGCGAGCTCGGAAGCGGTTTTGGGCCCGATGCCCGGCACCGTCAGGAGGCATCGGTAGGTATCGTCGCCCTCGAGCAGGGCGGAGATCTCCGCCGTGATCGCCTCGATCTCCGCCGAGTTCTCGGATATCCTGCGCGCGAGCAGCTTCACCGCCCGGTCCTCGGCGGCGACGGCCGCCGCGTCCGGCCTTGTCGAGGAGGCCGTCGAGCGGACGAGGGCCTCGATCTTGCCGCGCGCCGCCCCGCGCGTGAGCGCCGCCGCCCTGCGGGGCCCGGCGTCGGCCACCGACCAGGCCCCGCCGAGGGATGCCATGAGCCTCAGCCTGTCTCTTATACACATCTGACGCTGCCGACGATACTCCTTGTGTAG
>CABRIB010000033.1 GCA_902470915.1 uncultured Collinsella sp.
CGAGATAGGAGTCCGTCTCGTGGGCTCGGAGATGTGTATAAGAGACAGGCCCGCTGAGCGTGCCGATGCACTGGCGCGCCTGTGGCGCCTGACGCCGGAACAGCGCGAGCGCTTCGATGTCGCTCTGGATCGTTGGCTCAAGTCGTCGGTTCGTGCCGAGCTGCTCGCGTGGCCGTGCATCCGTGCCGAGGTGCCGTTCTTCTCGCTGGGCTGCGAGGACGAGGACATCGCTCGTTACGGTGCCTATGCTGAGGGCGCTATCGATGCACTGGCCACCGATCCGGCCGATCCGTCGCGCGCACTGGTCATCGATTACAAGACGGGTGGCGCGCCGGATGAGACGCCGGACCAGCTGCTCGAGAAGCACGCCCTGCAGGCGCGCGTCTACGCCGATGCGTTGCACAAGGCGGGATTTGAGGCCGTGACCGTCAAGTTCGTCCGCGTGGAACAGGCGAATCCAGCCATCTTCGTCGAACCCGCCGAACCTCAAGTGGTCACCTACAACCTCTAGCCACCTCAGGCTTTACGGTGCTATTTGGTTAGTTTTGCGGCTGTAAAGCCCTCAATCGTCCAAATGGCACCGCAACGCATGGGAGAGCCTGGGGCGTTACAATGACTCGAACGGTTCAAACGAATAAGGAGCCATCATGCAGCTCACCAAAACGCTTAAGGTGACACCGGAGGAGCTTTTTGACGCTCTGGCGGGGTCCATCATGCAGGATATCGAGAACGCCACGGGCAAGCGTCCCAGCCGCAACAAGCTCAACGGCTATAAGTACGAGAAGCGCGCCCAGTCCGCAAAAGGCAAGGCCAAGGGCACGGCGATCAAGGTTAAGATCAAGCACTTTGACTACCCGTGCCTCTATGAGGTCCGTTTTCAGTATGCGGCGGGCATCAATACCATGCGCTATGAGGCTGCACCTGCTGGCGATGGTGCCTGCGAGCTCACCTATACCGAGGATTTTCAGGGTGTGGGTGGCAACACGTCTGGCACGCGCGGCAAGCTTGGCCTCTTCTTCTATGAGCGCAAGCTCAAGAGCCACGCCAACCAGACGATTGATCAAATCGTCAAATACATCGAGGGTGAGCGCCGCGTAAAGGCTAATCCCGTCTTTGCCGATGATACTGCCGAAAACGCTTCGGATGTATTCCATTGATACCCTGTGCAAAAGCTTTACCGCTCTTCACATCAACTGTGAACACTTCAGGCTTCGAATCAGTAGCGAGCGGCCCGACAAAAATAGTTGTTGGTAGTGCCAAATGAATAAGAATGCCACTACGCAACTGCACGTCTATTCCGCCTTTTTCGTTCTCACGGGATTTGTTTTAAATCGGGGAGTGTTTCTACTTTTCCTTGCGGAGAAAGGAATGTCTGTTACGGAAATCGCGCTTTATCAAGCCCTGTTCAACATAGCAACGGTCGTCCTCGAGCTGCCAACAGGGCTGATAGGCGATTTCTTTGGAAAGAAGTTTTCGATTCAAGTGGGCGTGCTGCTGCTTTTCTTCCATACCGCCGGCATGCTGTTGCTCTCAGGCCCCTTTCTTGTCGTGCTTTCCCTTGTTGAGGCACTCGCCTACTCCCTTCAATCGGGATCCGAACAAGCACTTTTATATGAAATTGCCCGAAATGCCGGTCAAGGAGAGCGCTTCCTCACCATCAACGCTCGGCTGCTTGCCGCGCAATCAATCGCTACGGGAATGGCAATTGTGCTCGGATCTTTCATTGCCCAAGTATCTTGGAGTGCCCTCTACGTATGTGTCTCCGTTTTCTATCTCCTGCAGCTTTTCCTTCTGTATCCCATTGAGAGGACGGAAACGACCCGTTCTGAAAGATCAGAAAAGGGGAGGTTTGACGCAGCCAAGATGTTCAGGCGCGAGACCTGGCGCGTTGGAGAATCCGCTTTTGCGGTATTGCTTCTCCTCATCGGCACAAGCATGCTCGACGGATTCTACGGGAGTTATTACAACTTGAATCAGTTGGTATTCGACGCATTTGATGCTCCCGTCTCCATAATAGGAATCTTTTTCGGTGCATCCTATGCAGTAAATGCGACGGCCTACATTGCAGCAGATTTCTTCTCATCGAGTTTCGGGAAAAGAAATACCATGCGCGGCTCGATGCTAATTGAGGCTGGCCTTTTCATGATTCTTCCGTGGTTCGCTTCAAATCCGCTGTGTTTGTTTGGCCTTAGCATGGTGCTTTGTTTTCTCCCAGAAGTGGTGTACATCACTTCGGAAAACTTAATCCAAGACGCGATAGCGGACGATCTCCGCGCGACGATCCTTTCCATCGCATCTCTGGTAAGGGCTCTCTTTTCCGCAACGTTTTTCTCCATATTTGGACATGTGTTAGGGTTATATCCCATTCAGATAGCGCTCGGTATTATTGGCGCAATCGCGATAGCAATTACCGCCGTCGTTTCATTAAAAATGGTAGGAATGCAGGTCTCCAAGAATTGATATATCGATTGACGAGCTATCCGAAGCGTCGAACCTTCTTGATGGACATGACTATTCGTCACAAATCATTCCGCGCATCGCCGGGGTTCCAGTAATACTCGATATATCTGGATGCCCTCATTCCCCTTTTTGAAGGTTCCAAAAAGACTACCCGTGTGGGTTTGGCTAGGTTCGGGTGCCGTCCGCGCCGTGCGGTAAAATCGTTCAGTCAGAACACGAACCCGCATCGGAGCTCATCACATGGCATTTGTCCATCTGCACAACCACACTGTCTTTTCCATGCTCGACGGCGCAACCCGTATCCAGGATATGGTCAACCGTGCCGTTGAGCTGGGCATGCCCGCCGTGGCCATTACCGACCACGGCTACATGTATGGCGTGCCCGATCTGGCGCTGGCCTGCGACGCCGTCAACCACAACACGCCCGAGTACAAAACCTGGAGCCACGACAAGGCCTTCTTGGAAAAGGATCGCCGCGACGAGCTGGTGGAGCCCGATCCCGAGGCAAACCCGCGCGAGCATGCCCAGTATGTGAAGGACATGGCCATGTGGGATGAGAAGGGCAACATCGACGAGCTCAAGCCGCCTCTGGTCATCAAGCCCATCTTTGGCTGCGAGGTTTACTTTACGCCGGACGAGACGCTCGCCCGCGACCATAAGCCCGAGCTCTACCACATGATCCTTCTGGCCAAGGACCAGGAGGGCTACGTCAACCTGATGCAGACGGTCTCCGAGGCCGCCGTGCAGGGCTTTTACTACAAGCCGCGCGTGACGCTCGACAACCTGCGCCGCCACGCCAAGGGCATGATCTGCACCAGTGCCTGTATCGCGGGCATCATCCCCAAGTACATCGACCGCGGTGACATGGAGGGTGCCATCAAATGGGCCGAGACCTTCCGCGACACCTTCGACCCCGGTGACTTTTATATCGAGATCCAGGAACACGGCATTACCACCGATAACGGCCTGACCGACGAGCAGATGGATCGCACGCTCATCGACATCGCCAAACAGGTGGGCGTCAAGGTCATCGCCACTAACGACTTCCACTATCTGCGCCGCGAGGACGCGCCGGTGCAGGACGTCATCATGTGCATCGGCATGAACGCCAAGGTCGACGACCCCAACCGCATGCGCATGACCGGCTCGGAGTTCTACATGAAGACCGAGGAGGAGATGCGGGCGATGTTCCCGTATTGCCCCGAGGCCTGCGACAACACGCTCGAGATCGCCGACAAGTGCTACGTCGAGCTGGACTGGGACTCCATCATCCTGCCGCGCTTCCCGTTGCTCGACCCCGGCGAGACGCACGAGAGCCAGTTCCGCCGCGAGTGCGAGAAGGGCCTGCGCCAGCACTACGGCGACGACTGGGCCACGCGCGAGATCGGCGGCGTCAACATCAAAGAGCGCTTTGAGTACGAATACAAGGTCATTTGCGACAAGGGCTTTGCCGCCTACTTTTTGATCGTTGCCGAGTACGTGCAATGGGCCAAGGACAACGGCATCGGCGTCGGCCCCGGCCGTGGCTCGGCCGCCGGCGCTATCGTCGCCTACGCCATGAACATCACCGCGTTCGACCCGCTCGAGAACGGCCTGATGTTCGAGAGGTTCCTGTCCCCGCAGCGCACCGAGATGCCCGATATCGATATGGACTTCGACGATGAGCGGCGCCTCGAGGTCGTGGAGCACGTTCGCCAGCTCTACGGCCCCGAGAAGGTCACCCACGTCATCACCTACTCGACCATTAAGGCCAAGCAGGCCATCAACGACGCCGCGCGCGTGCTGGACTATCCGGTCTACATGGGCCAGCGCCTGTCCAAGATGGTCTCGAGCGACCCCAAGGTCAAGCTCAAGCAGGTGCTCGAAAAGCAACCCGGCAAAGAGGATCTGTTTAACCCCGACTTTGCCGAGGCCTATAAAAAGGATGACGACGCCCGCCGCATCATCGACACGGCACTCTCGATTGAGGGCCTCACCCGTGGCGAGGGCGTGCACGCGTGCGCCGTTCTGATCTGCCGTGACCCCGTCAACGAGCACGTGCCCACCAAGCTCGACACCAAGGGCGGCGTCGAGATTACCCAGTACGAGGGCCATACCGTTGCCGACATGGGCCTGCTCAAGATGGACTTCTTGGGCCTGCGCACGCTGACGGTTATCTCCAAGGCCAAGGCCAACATAAAAAAGAACTTCGGTATCGACATCAAAGAGGAAGAGATCCCCTTTGACGATCCCGAGATCTTTAAGCTCATGGGTTCCGGCCACACCGCCGGCGTCTTCCAGGTCGAGTCCGCCGGCATGACGGCTACGATCAAGAACATGAAGCCCACCGAGTACAAGCATGTCGTAGCATTGATCGCCCTGTACCGCCCGGGCCCGCTGGGCGCCGGCATGGTCTCGTCCTACATCAACCGTATGAACGGCAAGGAGCCGGCGGTCTCCTACGACGACCGCCTGGACGACATCCTGGGCGAAACCTACGGCACCATGGTCTACCAGGAGCAGGTTATGCTCATCTCCGTTGAGATGTGCGGCTTCTCCAAGGGCGAATCGGACTCGCGTATCCGTAAGCCCGTGGCTAAGAAAAAGATCAAGCTGCTCACGTCGACGGTGCTCCACTGGGAGGATGGCTCGGACGAGACCACCTACGACCACTGGATGAACGGCGCTATCAAGAACAACTACACGCGCGAGGTCGCCCAGAAGATTTGGGACGATGTTCTCGAGTTCGCGTCCTACGCCTTTAACAAGTCGCACTCCGCTGGCTACGCCATCCTGGTTATGCAGACGGCGTGGCTCAAGGCGCATTATCCGCACGAGTACATGGCGGCCGTTCTGACGTCCTATACGGGCAAGACCGACAAGATCGTTCACTACGTCTCGGCATGCCGTCACGACGGCATCCCCGTGCTTTCGCCAGATGTCAACGAGTCCGGTACCGAGTTCACGGCTACCAAGGAGGGCGTGCGCTTTGGTCTGGCCGGCATCCGCGGCGTGGGCACCGGCGTGGCGCAGGCGATTATCGCCGAGCGCGAGGCGGGCGGTCCGTTTAAGACGCTGCACGACTTTGTCGAGCGCGTGGACTCGAGCCAGGCCAACCGTCGCGTGATCGAATCGCTCATCAAGGCAGGCGCCTTCGACTCCACGGGGTATCCGCGCCGCCAGATGATGCACTTTGTGGACAAGAACAACCCCGAGAACATCATCGATGCCGCCGTGAAGCGCCAAAAGGATCGCGCGAGCGGCCAGACGTCGTTCTTCGACATGTTCGGCGATGTTGAGGGCTCGGGCTTTGAGGTGAGCGTGCCCGATCCGGACGGCCAGGAGTGGGACCGCCACCTTAAGCTGAGCCAAGAGAAGGAGGTTCTGGGCATCTATGTCTCGGACCACCCGCTGCGCCCGTTTGAGTATGCGCTAGCCAAGGCGCGCGACTTCTCGTTCTCGCAGATCGACACCGGCTACGAAGTGCAAAACCCCACGGGCGGTACCATCAACCAGGAGATTCCCGAGGGCAAGGCGCTGTGGTGGGCCGGCATGGTCTCGAGCGTGTCCAAGCGCGTGACCAAAAACGGCGACCCCATGGGCATCGTGCAGCTCGAAGACATGGAAGGCGAGGCCACGGTCGTGGTGTTCCCCAAGACCTACAAGGAGGCCGAGGGGTATCTGTACGGCGAGGTCGATCCCGAGACCGGCGCGCAGCTGTCCGACGCGTTTGTGCGCATTAAGGGCAAGCTCGAGCGCTCGGACCGCGGCGACCAGATCATCGCGCAGGAGATTGTGCCGCTGGAGCTTAGCGAGGAGAAAAACAAGCCCAAGGTCTTTGAAGTCATGGTGCCCAACAGCCGCTTTAGCCAGGGCAATATGGCGCGCCTGGCCACGGTGCTCACCACCAACCCGGGCGGCGACCGCGTGGAGATCTTTATTGAGCAAGTCGACGGGCGCGTGCTGCGTGCTGAGGTGCCGGCCAAGGTCAATGCACGCTCGATTCCGCTGCTGGCAGAGGCCAAGGCCATCGTCGGCAACCAAGGCCGCGTGACGGTTATCTAGGATGCCTTTGCCGGGGTAGCTAATTTGGGACGGGGCTATTTTAGCTACCCTTTGGCTGATGGCGAATGAGTCGGGGTCGGAATACATCTCAACCGACATATGGGGGTAGCTAAAATAGCCCCGTCCCAAATTAGCTACCCCGGGTGAGATTGGAGGAAGTGATGGCGCAGGGGACGTTTGTGCAGGCGCTTCGCAAGGAGGCGGCGCTCGGCAGTACCTTTATGAAGGGGCGTTCGCTCATGCTCAACGGCGCCGTGCTGTCGTTTGAGGACTCCGGCTCGCGCTTCTCCAAAAATGTGACTATCGAGGGCACGGTGCGCGGCTCGCGCGGCGACCTGTACAAGACACACGTGGCGCTCGACATGGACGAGCACGAGGTGATCGACTACGACTGCGATTGCCCCGCTGCCTATCGCTACCCCGGCATGTGCAAGCACGCCATCGCCACGGCGTTGGCGTACCTGGACGCCAGCGGTGCCGAGCCCGTCGAGGGCCTGCGCACGCCGGTCCGCACGTTTACGGCGCAGCCGAAACAGACCGCGCGCACCGCGCCCAAAGCGCCGGCCGTCAATCCCAACTTTCCCTTTCCGGCGCCCGTCCCCACGAGTCCCAGCCTCATGGCGGCGCTCTCCGATCTTTCGGACGCGCGCATGGATGAGCTGGCGAGCATGCGCCGCAAGCTCGCCGGCAGTGTGGATCCCGATGCCCCCAAGGCGGTGTTGGAGCCCTCGCTGGTGCCGTACTACAATCCACTGTTTGCCGACCGCTTTAGCTGGGCGCTCGAGTTCCGCATTCGCTGCGGTTCGGTGTCCTACGTGGTCAAGGATATCGACGGCATGGCCGACGCCTATGTCCGAGGCGGCACCTTCTCGTACGGCAAGAAGCTCACGTTTGTCCATACGCCCGAAGCCTTCGAGGACGTGTCGACAAAGCTGCTCAACCTTGTCGTGACGACAGTTGCCTATCTCGATGACATCACAAGCTCGCGTTCGGCGTCGTACGACTTTGCCCGCAGCGGTTTTGTCGCCGAGCGTCAGTTGCCGCTGTCCGAGCATAGCATCGTATATGTGCTGGACCTGTTGCGCGGCCAGACCATCTCTTTTGAGCCCGCCTGGTCGCGGGGGACGACGACGCATCGCACCTATGACGTCGCGGTTGAGATGCCTCCGGAAGGGGAGGACGAGGCGCTGTCTAAGCGCCCACCGCTCCTTGCCGCCAAAATCGCGCCGGCGGCTGGTGGCAGCTACGATCTGCGCCTGCCGGCCGATGCATACTGCTTTGCTTCGGGCGACGTTGCCTATCTGGTCGACACCCGCCGTGCGCGCCGCGTCGATGTAGCGTTTGCCCAGCATGCGGCGCCGTTCCTATCGCGCTTACTGCCCTGTCGCACGCCGATCCATATCGCTGTCGACCAGGTGGGGGAGTTCTGTCGTATGGCGCTGCCCATTTTGCGCGACTACACCGACCTTACCGCGCCCGCCGCGCTCGATAACGTGGCGCCCGAGCCGAGCTTTGCTATGGCAATCGGCGTCGACGATGGGCTCGTGACCTGCAAAATTACGGTTACCTACGGCGACTGGTCGGCAGACCTCTTTAGTCTGGGCGCTCCGGGCAGCCCCTTCGAAGAGCAGCGCCCGGGCGTGCCGCCCCGCGACGAGGTGGCAGAGTTTCGCGTTATGGATACGGCGGCCCTGTATTTCGACTTTTACGAGGGCGGTCTGGCGTTTGAGGAACGCGATGACGAGAGCTTGTTCTGCCTGCTGACCGAGGGCCTGTCTGCCCTGTCCGAGTTGGGTGAGGTTATGCTCAGCGACCGTCTGCGCCAGATTTCGGTCCGTCCCGCGCCCAAGCTTTCGGTGCGTGCGACCGTCAAGAGCAACCTGCTCGATGTTGAATTGGGCGCGAGCGGTCTTTCGGCGGCCGACCTTGCCATCTATCTGGACTCGTACAAGCGCCACCAGACGTTTGCGCGCCTTACGTCCGGCGACATCATTCGCCTGGACGAGGGCGCCCGCGCCGCGTTTGGCCTTGCCGAGGACCTGGGTGTCGATGCTGTCGACCTGCTCGACGGCGTGTCGCTCCCCGCGTCGAGTACCCTGTTCGTCGATAGCATGCTTGCGCGCACGCCGGCGCTTGAGGCCGATCGCGACGCTGCGTTCCGCCGTGCCGTCGAGCGTCTGGACACGCTCGGCAAGATGGACTTTACGGTGCCGGTCTCGCTCAAGGCCACACTGCGCGGCTATCAGGTCGACGGCTACCAGTGGCTCGGCTCGCTCGAACACCTGGGCCTTGGCGGCATCCTGGCCGACGACATGGGCCTGGGCAAAACGCTCCAGATGATCGCGCATATCCTGGCGCGCGTGGAGGCGGGGGACACCAAGCCCACGCTCGTGGTATGCCCGGCCTCACTCGTGTACAACTGGACTGCCGAGCTGGAGCGCTTTGCGCCCTCGCTCGATGTGTGCGCCATCGTGGGCGCCAAGGCGCAGCGTCGCGTACAGATTGCCGGCGTGGCCGAGCATAACGTGGTCGTGACGTCGTATGACCTTATGCGGCGCGATATCGACGAGTACGTCGAGCAGGACTTTGCCCGTGCGGTGCTCGATGAGGCCCAGTACATTAAAAACCCGCTCACCCAGGTGGCGCGCGCCGCAAAGCGCTTGCCTGCCGGCGTGCGCTTTGCCCTGACGGGCACGCCCATCGAAAACCGCCTATCCGAGCTCTGGAGCATCTTCGACTTTTTAATGCCGGGCCTGCTCGGCACGCGTGAATCGTTTGCAAAGCGCTTCGAAAGCCCGGTCGAGCATGCCGAGGGCGACAGTGCCGCTCGCCTGCAAGCGCTCGTGTCGCCGTTTGTGCTGCGCCGTGTCAAGGAAGACGTGGTGGCCGACCTGCCCGAGAAGATCGAGGATACGGTCATGGCGCAGCTCACCGGCGAGCAGCGCAAGCTCTACCTGGCCAACCAGGACCGTATCGCCCAACAGGTGCAGCACCGCGAGTCATCCGAGTTTAAGAAAGACAAGCTCAAGGTGCTCGCCGAGCTCACCAAGCTGCGCCAGATCTGCTGCGACCCGCGTCTACACTACGAGGATTACAAGGCGGGGAGCGCCAAACTCGATACGTGCATGGAGCTCGTGCACGGCGCCCACGACGGCGGACATCGCATCCTGTTGTTCAGCCAGTTTACGGGTATGCTCGATATCATCGGTAAGCGCTTGGCCAAGGAGGACATCGTCTTCCTTAAGCTCACGGGCGCTTCGTCTAAGGAGAGCCGCGCCAAGATGGTCGCGCAGTTCCAAGCGGGCGAGGTTCCGGTCTTTTTGATTTCGCTTAAGGCGGGCGGCGTGGGCCTTAACCTGACGGCTGCCGACGTGGTCATCCACTACGACCCGTGGTGGAACGTGGCGGCGCAGGACCAAGCGACTGACCGTGCACACCGTATTGGCCAGCAACATACCGTGACCGTGTACAAGCTCATCGCCAAGGACACGATCGAGGAGCGCATTATGCAGATGCAGGAGTCCAAGCGCGATCTGGTCAACAGCGTGCTCGGCGGCGACGGCATCTCGTCGGCACTGTTCACGCGCGAGGATGTCCTGGCGCTGCTCGGCGGCGACGGGCGCTAGCCGCGCGCGGGGTGGGACTGCTGGAGTGGGCAGGACGGTCGACGCATTTTGGCCCGACCGCTTGCCTGATCCGTTATGTGTTCATTTGCAATGCCGTGGATGGTTTGTCTGCCTTTGGGCATAAGAACCATCGAGAACATTGGCACATCAGCAAAGGAGAACATCATGGCGAAATTCTTTAAGGACCCCGACGGTAAGCTCATCGCTGCCCTTGGCGACGGCGTTGCGACCCCTGCCGGTTGCACGGAGCTGACCGCAAACACTGAGGACGCGGCGCATGAGAAGCACGTGCCTGTTGTCGAGACCGAGCGCGACGGTCACGTGATTCGCGCCCGCGTTGGCTCGGTCGAGCACCCCAGCCTGCCCGAGCACTACATTGAGTGGATCGCCCTTGAGGCCGAGGGCCGCTTAGAGGTCCATTACCTTGAGCCCGGCATGAAACCCGCGACGTTTTTCGCGGGCGGCTTCAAGACCGGTACCGTCTATGCCTACTGCAACCTGCACGGGCTGTGGTCCGCGACATTCTAGGAGCGCGCCCCCGCTCGGGGTATCATAGCTAGCATATGCACATGCAAGCGCCGGCTGCATTATGCGGTCGGCGCTTTTACTACGATTTTGATGGTTTACGACGGAAAGGGCTGGGCCATGAAGCTCGCGCTTGCACAGATCGATATGCGCCTGGGTGATATTGAGGGCATTTGCGGCCGCATCGAGGACCAGGCTCGTCTGGCCCACGAGCGCGGGGCGCGCGTGCTGTGCGTTCCGGCTCCGCTCTTTATGGGCGCCATGCCCGGTGGCCTGGTGGGCGCTGCCGACTTTGAGCACGACGTGCTTGCCGGTTTGACTGGTGTCGCCGAGCGTATCCAGGAGCTTGACATGATCTGCATCGTGCCCGCGGCGGTTTCGTTTGAGGGCCAACCGCTGCTCGACTACATGATGCTCAAGGACGGTCATGTGGTGCCGGCGCGTTCGAGCATTGCCCTGCAGCGTGGCGAGAACAACGACACGCGTTGGGCGCCGCCGGTGTTCGACGTGGACGGCGTGCGCATCGCCGTGATTTTTGACTTGGACCGCGAGCTCGAGATGTTGCCGACCGGCGTCGACCTCATCGCGTATTTCCAATTCAACGCGTTTGACATGACCGACCGCGAGACTGCCGCCATTGCCGCCGTTCGCAGCGGCGCCTACCGCAAGATCGCATCCAAGCGCAGCGTGTGGTTTGCCTGCATGGCGCCGGTCGGTGCCTATGACGAGTCGGTGTATACCGGCGGTTCGTTTGTGCTCGACGACTGCGGTCGCGTGGTGGCCCAGGCGCCGTGTTTTGAGGAGAGCCTGCTGGTTCAGGAGATTCAGCGCGGCGTGATGCTCGATGCCCTGGAAGATCACGAACTGCCCGAGTTCCGTTCCGAGGAGTGGTTGTGGCAGGCGCTGGTGCTCGCCGTGCGCGACAACGCTCGGGCCCACGGTGCGTCGCGTGCTGTGGTGGCACTCGAGGGTGACCTGCCGTCATCCCTGCTGGCGGCGCTGGCCGTTGACGCTCTGGGTCCGCGTAACGTAATTGGCCTGGTGCTGGGGCGCAACCGTATCTTTACGCCGGCGCAGGAGGAGGCCGAGGCTGCCCGCTGTGCCGCCGTCCGCGCCATTGCCGAGCGTCTGCACATTCGCACTGTCGAGCGCGATGCACCGGATGCGGCGCGTGTGCTCGATCGCGACGTGTCGGCGAGCGATGCCGAGCGTCTGCGCTCGCGCACGCTGGGCCTCATGCTGGAGGACACGGCGCTCGAGCTGGGTGCGATGGCGCTGAGCCCGCTGTCCAAAACCGAGTATGCGCTGGCGGCGCCGGCGCTTTGCGGCGGTTACCAGGGCGACTTTGCGCCCTTTGGCGATGTGTACCTGTCGACGCTTGAGTTTGTGGCGCGTGTGCGCAACCGCACGTCTGCCGTGGTGCCCCAAGAGCTCGTGACGCTCAACGCGGTGGAAGATTGTATGGAGCGCGTGCTGGCGCAGGCGCTCTCGACGCTCGACGGTCCGGTCGATATGCTCGACCGCGCGGCACAGCTGCTCGGCGGGCTTGAGCCGGGTGAGGTCGATGGCGCGCTCGAGGCGCACGTGGACCGCAATCGAGCTTTCGACGACATCCCGATGGCCGCCGGCAAGCCCGAGGCTTGCTCGCTGCTGCTGATGCTCGTGCGTCAGGGCGAGGCCGCCCGCCGCATGCTGCCGACGGCGCCGATCGTCTCGGCCCGTTCGTTTGTTGAGCGCGCCTGGCCGTACATGCTCGCGTGGTCCGACCTGGGGCTGAGCGGCAAGGAACGCATGACGGTCGATGCGCTGGCGCGCGCCGAGGTGAACCGCTTTGCCGACGAGGATACAAGCGAGCGCATGCGTGGCGAGATGATGGGCATATTGGGTGACCTGTTGGGCATTTCGCCCGACCAGATGGAGGAGCTGCGCTCTGAGGACGGTCAGCGTCGTTTACACGAGGGAATGAAGAAGTTCGAGGGCGAGGTTCAGGACGCCATCGATAAGATGATGGGCGGTCAGGGCGGCTCGCAAGGTAGTCCCCAGGGTGGCCCGATGCCGCATCCGCCGGTTGATCCGAGGCAGTTCCCATTCTTTAGCCAGAACTAGGGCAGAAGCAATCTTGCTTTAAGCATCTTGGCCCCGTTGTGTTATTCTAGAACAGACGTTCGTGAATGATGCGCGGGGCCTTGTCTTGCGCTGTGCTTGTGGCGAGGGGAGGTTGGCTTGGTTATCTTGGGCATCGACCCCGGTTTGGCTCATACGGGTTGGGGGATTATCGAGGAGCGGCGTGGCGAGGTTCGCTGCCGTGCCTACGGCTGCATCGAGACCAGTGCCGGAAGTCCGCTCGCGGTGCGCCTGTCGCATATCGCCCATGACCTTAAGGATGTCGTCGAGCGTTATCGACCCGACACGGCTGCTGTCGAGAGCATTTACTTTGGTGCCAACGTTCGTTCGGCCATCCCCACGGCGCATGCCCGCGGTGCTGCGCTTGTGGCGCTTTCGGAGTGCGCGCTCGAGATTGGCGAGTACACGCCCATGCAGATCAAACAGGCTGTGGTGGGCACCGGCGCCGCGGACAAGCGGCAGGTCGCCTACATGGTACGCACGCTCACGCAGCTCGACCACGACCCGCATCCCGACCATGCCGCCGATGCCCTGGCTTGCGCCATATGCCACGTAAACCTCAGCCGCACCCGCGCCCTCACCGGTGGCGAGTTCTATCAACAGAGAGGAACCGGATACTGATGATTTCCCAGCTCCACGGAACGCTTGTCGAGGCCACGATGAGTTCTGCTGTCGTCGATGTGTCGGGCGTTGGCTTTGAGCTCGGCATCTCGGGCAGCACTGCGGCCACGTTGCCGACGCCCGGCGGCGAGGTCCGCCTCTACACGCGTATGCAGGTGCGCGAGGACGCCATGACACTTTTCGGTTTTTCCTCAAAGGATGAGCGCACGATGTTCGACCGGCTCGTGTCCGTCTCGGGCGTTGGCCCGCGCTTGGCGCTCGCCGTGCTTTCCACCTATACCGTGGGGCAGCTGTATTCGCTGGTGATGGCCGAGGACGACAAGGGCATGGCCAAGGTACCCGGTGTGGGCAAAAAGACAGCTCAGCGCCTGATCCTGGAACTCAAGAGCACCTTTGCCAAGGATAAGGGCTTTGTGCCGGTCGACGTGATTCCCGGACAGGTTGCGATGCCCGTGCCCGCTGCCGCTCCCTCGGCGATCGATGATGCCCGTGCGGCACTCCTTTCCATGGGCTTTAGCCCGCAGGAGACCGATGTTGCCCTGAGCGGGTATGATGGGCAGAATATGCGTGTCGAGGATCTGCTCGGCGCGGCGCTTAAGCGACTCGGAATGGATGCGTGATGTGGGAAGCCGATGACTCTCAGGACCTGTGGGCGACGCCCGGCAACTCGCCGGCGGCATCCATGGCGCACGGCGAGCGCATGGTGGGCTCGGAGCTGACGGCCGAAGACCTCGATGTCGACCGCACTTTGCGCCCCCAGCGCTTGGATGACTACTGCGGTCAGGAGCATATCAAGCAGAGCCTTCGCGTGCTCATCGAGGCAGCGCAGAGCCGCGGCGAGACGCTCGACCACGTGATCTTCTCGGGTCCTCCGGGCCTGGGCAAGACCACGCTGGCCACCGTTATCGCCAACGAGCTGGGCGCTCAGATCAAGACGACGAGTGGTCCGGCCATCGCGCGCACCGGCGACCTGGCGGCTATCCTTACTAACTTGCAGCCGGGTGATGTGCTGTTTATCGACGAGATCCACCGCCTTAACCGTTCGGTCGAGGAGGTCCTGTACCCCGCGATGGAGGACTTTGCCCTCGATATCGTGATTGGCAAGGGTCCGGCGGCGCGCTCGATTCGCCTGGATATCCCCAAGTTTACGCTGGTAGCGGCAACGACCCGCTCGGGCATGTTGACCGGCCCGTTGCGCGACCGCTTTGGCATTTCATATCGCCTGGATTACTACACGGTCGAGGAGCTCGCCCAGATTGTGACGCGTTCGGCAACCATCCTGGGCGTGACGATCGACCACCCCAGTGCACTCGAGATCGGCTCGCGTTCGCGCGGCACGCCACGTCTTGCCAACCGCCTGCTCAAGCGCGTGCGCGACTATGCGCAGGTGCGCGGCAACGGCCCCATCGAGCTCGATATCTGCCGTCAGGCACTCGAGTTCTTTGAGATCGACGAGCTCGGCCTGGACTGGATGGATATTCGCATTTTGGAGACGCTCGCCAAGACGTTCTCCGGTCGTGCCGTGGGACTTACGACCCTTGCCAGCGCGGTGGGCGAGGACCCGGGCACGCTCGAGGATGTCTATGAGCCCTATTTGCTGCAGTGCGGGTTGATGATTCGTACGCCGCAGGGCCGTCAGGCAACCCTTCGCACCTTTGAGCACCTGGGGATTGAACCTACCGTTTAGGGCGCTTTATTTTGGCGGGCTGTTGGGCTATCGCTGGGCATCGGGTAAACATATCGCCGTTCATCGGTTATGGGCGTTTTACTATTGCGCGCCCGTGCTATGCTGAATTGGTCTTTTTCTCATTCGGTAACGAAAGGACCGCCCATGCCTACTGACATCGAAATCGCACGTTCTGTCACGCCGCTGCCCATTACCGAGGTGGCCAAGAACGCCGGCGTCGACGTTAAGCACCTTATTCCGTACGGCTTCGACAAGGCTAAGGTCGACTATTCACTGCTCAACGAGCCGACTGATCACCAGGCCAAGCTCGTTCTCGTGACCGCTATCAACCCAACGCCTGCGGGCGAGGGCAAGACCACCACGACCATCGGTCTGGCCGATGGCCTGCGTCGCCGCGGCGTCAAGAGCGCCGTGGCCCTGCGCGAGCCTTCGCTCGGCCCCGTCTTTGGCGTTAAGGGCGGTGCTGCCGGTGGCGGCTGGGCTCAGGTGATCCCCATGGAGGACATCAACCTGCACTTTACCGGCGACTTCCACGCTATCGGTGCTGCCAACAACCTGCTGGCCGCCATGCTTGATAACCACATCCAGCAGGGCAACCAGCTCGGTATTGACGTTAAGCGCATCACTTGGAAGCGCGTCGTCGATATGAACGACCGTCAGCTGCGCCACGTCATCGACGGCATTGGCGGTAAGGCCCAGGGCGTGCCGCGCGAGGATGGCTTCGATATCACCGTCGCCTCCGAGGTCATGGCAATCCTGTGCCTGTCTACGAGCATCAGCGACCTCAAGGAACGCTTGGGTGAGATTGTCGTCGGCTACAGCTTTGCCGGCGAGCCCGTCCGCGCACGCGACCTTAAGGCCCAGGGAGCTATGGCCGCACTACTCAAGGATGCGCTCAAGCCCAATCTGGTGCAGACGCTCGAGGGTACGCCCGCGTTTGTCCACGGCGGTCCCTTCGCAAATATCGCCCACGGCTGCAACTCCATCATGGCCACGCGTATGGCTATGCGTTTTGGCGATGTCGCCATTACCGAGGCCGGCTTCGGCGCCGATCTGGGTGCCGAGAAGTTCCTCGACATCAAGTGCCGCATGACGGGCGTTCGCCCCAGCGCCGTCGTGGTCGTCGCGACCGCTCGTGCGCTGAAGTACAACGGTGGCATCGCCAAGGCCGACCTCAACGAGGAGAACCTCGAGGCACTCAAGGCCGGCATGCCCAACCTGCTGCGTCACGTCGACAACATCCAGAACGTTTATGGTCTGCCCTGCGTAGTCGCCATCAACCGTTTCCCGACGGACACCGAGGCTGAGCTTGCGCTTATCGAGTCCGAGTGTCAGAAGCTCGGCGTCAACGTTAAGCTTTCCGAGGTCTGGGCCAAGGGCGGCGAGGGCGCGCTCGACCTGGCCGATGAGGTCATGCGTCTGATTGAGCAGCCGAGCGAGCTCAAGTTTGCCTACGAGGACGGCGCCGATGTTGCCGATGCCCTCGAGGCCGTCGCCACCAAGGTTTACCGTGCCGACGGCGTCGACTTTACGCCGGCTGCCAAGCGTCAGCTCGCCGAGCTGCGCGAGAACGGCTTTGGCAACCTGCCGGTGTGCGTCGCCAAGACGCAGTACAGCTTTAGCGACAACGCCAAGGCCCTGGGCGCTCCCGAGAACTTCCGCATCACCGTGCGTGAGCTCAAGGTTTCCGCCGGTGCCCACTTTGTGGTCGCGCTGACTGGCAGCGTTCTGACCATGCCGGGTCTGCCCAAGGTGCCCGCAGCAGAGAACATCGACGTCGACAACGACGGCAACATCACCGGCCTGTTTTAAGCCTGCTGTCCATAGCTGCTAGCCCGCCCCGCCGCGCCCACAAGGCGCGGCGGGGCTTTTTGATCCTTAGGCCCGCGCATGTCTTGTAGATACCGACGGACTCTGCCCGTCATAGGCTTTTGCGCGGGTAGAATGCATGGATAACTTGAGGCTCACGCGCGACGGAAAGGAATCGTTGCATGGATCAGGACAAGACAACCGTGATGGGCGGCTACGGTTCCGCGCAGGCTGGCGATAGCGCCGATGCGACCCGCGTTGTTCCCAACCCCGGTTATACCGACCCCGCCGCGACGCAGCCTTCTACCGAGCCCACCCGGGTTATGGGCTATGGCGACACGGTGCAGGATCCTTACGCTGCATCTTCGCAAGGCCCTTATGGCAACGCAGCTCCGGATCCGTTTGATTACGCGCCGCAGGATTCTTATGCTGCCTCGACGCCGAATCCCTATGATGACCTGCCGCAGAATCCCATTCCGCAGCCTCAGCAGACGACGTATTTGCCTCGCACGGCTCAGCCTCGTTACGAGTCGCGCGAGCCGTATCGCGAGTACCCCAAGTCGATTCCGCAATATGGCGAGGACGAGGAGAAGAGGCCGTCGCGTTCGTCGAGCGTGATCAAGAAGATCCTCATCGTGCTGGCGATCTTCTTTGCGCTGTCGGTTGTGTTTGCCATCGTGTCGGGCATGCTCAACAAGCGGGGGAGCTCAACGGCCGATACCGCTGCCGAGCAAACCGAGTCCGCCTCGTCTAGCACCGTCGATTTGAGCGATGTCCCGGGGCAGTACTGGTCCAACGCCAAGAAGCTTCTCAAGTCGCGCGGCGCCGATCTTTCGAATGCCGTGGTCCTGACCGATGATGGCTCAACGCCCGTCGTCGATGCCAACTGGGTCGTTACTTCTGCCTACTATAACGACAACGGCAACCTCGAAATTCAACTCACGCACAAGAACAGCTCGGGCAACTCGTCCGACGGCCAAAGCGGTACCGACAGCTCGAGCTCCAATACGCTGGAGGACTTGAGCAACAAGGCACAGGAGTTGGGAGACAAGGCGCAAGAGCTGGGCGATACGGCCCAGAACCTGGGCGACACCGCGCAGAACTTGGGCGACATGGCGACGGATGCCTGGAACGCCCTGCAAAACGGCATCTCGGGCGCGCAGGGAAACTAGCGGACGAGCGGAGCGGGGCTACAGCTGCTCTGCTGGACGGTCGGGCGAGCTAAAGCCCGAATCAAACGTGACGACGCATGAGACGTCGGGCCGGCGCTCGTGCACGATGCGCGTGACGAGCTCCAGCAGATCCTCGTCGGATATGTCAAAGCCGTCGGGACGCACAAGGTCAAACGAAACGAACCCGTCGTGCTCGTGCAGGTCGTGGATGGAGAGCGCGGGATCGATCTGCATGACGCCGCGCTTGACCCAGCCGCGCAGGTCGTCGCCGGTTGTCGCGATGGGGTCGCAGTGCAGCGTGATATCGATGCCCATCTGGCGCTTGATGTCGTGCTCGATGGTGTCCAGAATCTCGTGGTGCTCAAATGCGTCGCCCTCGCCAGGCATCTCCACGTGGGCGCTGGCAAACTGACGACCGGGGCCGTAGTCGTGCACCATCAGGTCGTGTGTGCCCAAGACCTGTGGATAGGACATGATCTTGTCGCGGATTGCCTGGACGAGCTTGGGGTCGGGCGCTTGCCCCAGCAACGGGCTGATGGCGTCGCGCACTAGGCCCATGCCTGTCTCTTATACACATCTCCGAGCCCACGAGACGGACTCCTACCTCG
>CABRIB010000034.1 GCA_902470915.1 uncultured Collinsella sp.
CTACACAAGGAGTATCGTCGGCAGCGTCAGATGTGTATAAGAGACAGTGCCCATCTCGGCCATGAGGGCGTCCATGTCGCAATCCGGGTCGCACATCTCCTCGCCGATCTTGTTGAAGCGATCGATCTTGGCGATCATGTCGCCAAATGCCATGCGCACGTTCTCGATGACGGTCTTGTCGTCGTCGAGCGGCGGCTCCTGCTGCAGGATACCCACGGTGTAGCCGGGGGTAAGTCTGGCATCGCCGTTGGACACCTCCTCGATACCGGCCATGATCTTGAGCAGGGTCGACTTGCCCATGCCGTTGGGGCCCACGACGCCGATCTTGGCACCGGGGTAGAAGCTCAGGGTCACGTCGTCAAGGATTACCTTGTCGCCATGGGCCTTGCGAGCCTGATACATCTGGTAGATAAACTCCGCCATTTGCCTGTTTTATCCTTTCTACCTGCTGTTTCCCTATTCTTGTTTCGCTTTAGTGGAAACGAAATGAGAAAACCAGCTCTGAAACGTAACGAAAAAGGGGCATGGTTGCCCACACCCCCTAATACTACCTGGGAAAAGTCCCCCGGAACATACTATGAACTGCGTACGCTAGTTTTCCGCAACCTTAACGAGCGGCTCGCTGCGATTTGCGCCACAACAGATACGAGTAGACGTAGACGGCTCCGACCGAACCAAACGCCAGAGCCGCAATCACCGCGGCGACGACTTCACTCGAAAGCACGCTGCCTGCCACGCCCATCACAATCAGGCCAATACCCAGCACCATAAAGCAGGCGCCGCCAAAACGCTGCGTACGGCGCCAGTTCTCGGGATCGGCAAGCGCCCAGGGTGTCTTGATACCGAGCGTATAGTTCTGCTTCACACGCGGCAAGTAGTTGCCTACGCCGATGAACAGCAAACCGATAGCACCGGAAATCAGCACGTTGACCGAACCGACCGCCGGCACCACGCCCCAGACCGTAAGCTCTCCCAGCCAGCTTATGACGCACATGAACAAGGTGAAGGCGATTACGAAGCCCTGGTAGAATTTGCCCGAGGTTCGATATGCCTCACCTTTGGGGTCGATGCGCGGCACCACGCAGAACATTGCGAGAAGCACCAGAGGCAGCACGCCGAGCGCGGAGGCCATCCAGCTAGGACCCCAACCGTCGACGGCGCCGTTCGCGCCCCAGTGCGTGGGAATCTGCGCAGGCAAGCTCGGCATCACCATGAGGTGCGCTACGACATTGGCGACGCAAAGAGCGACCAGCGCAATCCACACACGCCGCGATACCCCCGTGGCGTGAATGCCCTTGTTTTCGTTATTCATCCTTATCACCTTCCGTGTTTGTAAAGCCCATAAACCAACCGATCAAGTCCTGCATGACGGTGGTGTTTAAGCTGTAAACGATGTTTTGGCCATGACGTTCGTCGGTCACCAACCCGGCGTTTTTGAGCGTCGCCAAGTGATGGCTCAATGACGGCTTGCTGATGTCAAAATGCTCGGCAAGCTCCCCGGCCGTACAATTGCCCTCGCGCAGCAGTTCCAAAATGCGCCGCCGCGTAGGATCGGCAAGCGCTTTAAAACCCTCTCCCGGCATAGGACCTCCTCTCGCCATCTCTCATGACGCGCATACTATACTCGATATTTAGATATTTGTCTAACTATCTAATACAGTAACATCTATAGAACATTTGTTCGTATTTAGCTACAATGGAAGTTGAAGCAGATGGGCCAGCTCCCTCTATCCGCGAAGGAGATGGACTATGAGTATTGACGATGTCCTGACGTTGTTGTTGCTTGTAATCGCGGCCGTGGAGCTCGGCATCCACATTGGAGGTCGAATGAAATAGCCGCCCCCGCGTAATGCGAAGACGGCCACTTCTCACGCTACAAACGTGTTTGGGAGTTGGCCAACCCGCGGCAACGGGTGCCATCTGCTTCATCTTATGCGAATCCCTGCCTCATTTCAACAAGCCCCTAGGGCTCAAATGGAATCGCGATAATACCTATAATGGCGATAGCTAAAACACGATTCGCTTCCCCATCGGAGGATGTCTATGACTGAAACCACAGCCGCAACTCCCAACGAGACACGCGACACCAAGCTCGAGATCATCATGGGCCGCAAGGCACTCGATAAGCTCGCCGATGCCACGGTGCTGGTGCTCGGCTGCGGAGGCGTGGGCTCCAACTGCTGCGAGGCACTCGCCCGCGGCGGCATTGGTCATTTCGTCATTCTGGACAAGGACATCGTCGCGCCCAGCAATATCAATCGCCAGGCCATCGCCTTTCACAGCACCATCGGCAAGCGCAAGGTTGACGTGATGGAAGCCATGATCCACGATATCAATCCTGCCGCCACCGTCATCAAACGTACCGAATACCTGCTGAGCGACAACATCGATGATTTCTTCGCGAGCGTTTTGGAGCAGACGGACGGCAAGCTCGACTACGTCGTCGACGCCATCGACACCATCTCGGCCAAGCTCACCATTGCTAAGTACGCTCAGGACCACGGCATTCGTTTGGTTAGTTCCATGGGCGGGGCCAACAAGCTCCATCCCGAGTGCCTCCGCTTTGCCGACATCTTCGATACGGTACGCGACCCCATGAGCCGCATTGTGCGCAAAGAATGTAAAAAGCGCGGAATCAAGAGCCTACATGTACTGTTTAGCTGCGAGGAATCGGTTAAGACCCAACCCCGCGACCCGTCCAACATCCACGAGCGTACCGAGTTGGGCACCGCCAGCTTTATGCCGCCCATCATGGGCCAGATGATCGCCGGCGAGGTTATCCGCCAGATCAGCGGCCGCGGCACCGAGCGCGTGCGCGCCGATGGCCAGCGCCTGGACTAGCAGGATGCCCTACGATGGAACCGCGATTCTTTGACGCGCATTGTCACCTTGATTTGATGACTTACCCGAATGCTGTTGCCGACGAAACTGCGGCTAAAGGGCTGGGGGTCTTTGATTGCGGAGTCGACCCACGCGACTTCACGGCAGCAAAAAAGCGTGCCAGCCGCTACCCAAACATTATCGCCGGCGTTGGGCTCCACCCCTGGTGGCTCGCCGACGGCCGCTGCGGTCCTGCCGAAGTCAGTCTGCTTTGCAAAGTTGCTGCCCAAGAGCACTACATCGGCGAGGTGGGACTCGACTTTTCCGCACGCTTTGCCGGAAGTGAGCCGCTACAAATACAGGCATTTGACCGGCTCTGCGATACACTCGTGCAGCATCCTCTTACCGGGCGCGTGATATCAATTCACGCCGTTCGTTCGGCAGGAGCCGTACTGGACGTCCTCGAATCGCATGGACTACTCATCCCAAACCCCGACTCCCCCGCTATCATCTTCCACTGGTTTAGCGGCACTTCGGACGAACTCACCCGCGCGCGTAATGCGGGCTGCTATTTTTCCGTCAACGAACGCATGCTCGCGACCAAGCGCAGTCGCGAATACGCACGACAGATTCCACTCGACCGCCTACTGCTCGAGACCGATGCGCCGGCCGAGCCAAACACAGAAACAAGCGCACAGTCGCTCATCAGATCGCTCACAAGGACCTCGATGCGCATTGCCTCGCTCAAAAACTGCGATGCAAAGCGCATTGAGTCGGCAGTTTTAGCAAATGCGCGCTCTGTTTTTGCTCTTCGCTAAGCTCGGTGTGCAAAAATGCCAAGGAACATGCGAATCGCACAACGCAGTCCCTATTGGAAGGCAGTACAGTTCGACAGCATTACACCAATTCGTGCATGAGATCACGGTTACGTGCATACAATTCGTCAAAGATATGACGGCGCGACGCATATAACTCGTGGGCAGCCATATCGGGCACGATTGTTTGCGCAACGCCAAGGACTTGGGCGAGCTCATCCCATGATGCATAGGCGCCACCTGCGAGAGCCGCCATGATGGCATCACCGAAGCATGCGCCCACCGTAACCTTGGCAACCGAGACCTCGCGCCCGCATACGTCGGCGATGGCCTGCATCCAAACTGGATTTTTGGTTCCACCTCCGACAAGCATAATGCGCCCAATTGGCAGTCTATGCTCTCGCTCGATAATGTCGACATGGGATGCAACGGTATACGCGACGCCTTCCAAGGCGGCGCGAACCATATGGGCTCGCGTATGCCTTCCGGTCAGGCCAAAGAAGACGCCGCGCGCCTCGGGATCGTTGAGCGGAGTACGCTCCCCCGCAAAGTACGGCAGGCACAGGAGCCCATCGGCACCCGGCGCCACACCGGCGGCATCATGCGCCATAACCGTATATGCATCGGGGCCACCGTGGCCCTCGGCCTCTACGGCGTCGCGATACAGCTCTTGGCGCAGCCACGATGTGAGCGCACCCGCCGTATTGGTCCCCGCGCAGATCCCGTAAGTTCCGGGAATGATAAACGTCCCCGGCCACAGGCGGGCATCATCAATCATATGATCAGCTAGGTAGATGAAATACGCCGTGCTCCCCAACTGAACCATCATATCGCCGGGACGGAATACACCCGTCGAAATGGCCTCGGCACCAGAGTCGCCCGTTCCCACTAAGACAGGTGTCCCCGCCGCGAGCCCCGTCGCCTCAGCCGCACGCTGCGTAATCACCCCGGCAATATCAGTAGCCGACATTACCTCCGCCATCTGGTCAGGCCGGCAGAAACGAGCACATTCCCGAGCATCAACCTTCCAAGTAAAGCGGTCGTATAGGGGAAGAAAATCCTCCGCCAAATAACGGTCCACCGTAAAACGCCCCGTCAACTTTGCGCATAGAAACGACGACGCCGTCAGGAACTTCGCGGCACGTTCGTGCACCTCGGGCATATTCTCCTTAAACCACAAGATCTTAGGAGCAATATCTGACGAACAGGGATCGTGCCCGAAAAGCTCGCGTGCGCGATCTGACCCATATTCGGAAAGAAGCTCGTCAATCTGCGGCTTCGAACGCGCATCGACTCCATACAAAATCGCGGGCGCCAGCGCGTTGCACTCGGTATCGACCGGCACACAGTCACAACCCAATGCGGAAAGGCCCACGCATCCAATCTGTGCCGCGTTAACCCCCGATCGCGCCACCAGCTCGCGCGACAAGCGGCAAAAATCGCCCCACCAAACTGCCTCCGCATCATGCTGGTACCATCCGTCACACGGATTGTCCGTCTCATGTCCACAAGAGGCTTGGCAAACGATGTTGCATCGATCATCGATTAAAACGCCTTTAGAGGCGCTTGTCCCAATATCAATACCCAGATAGAGCGCCATAGGTGCCTACTCCCCTCGCGCCGTACGAGCGGCAGCCATAAAACGAGCCACCCGCTCAACATCGACCGGGGCATCCAGCTTTCCGTCGCGCTTTAAGCACGTGCCGACAAACGCGCCATCGTAGTGAGCAAATACGTCAGCCACGGTATTTTCGCGACAACCGGTGCCACATACCACAGGTACTTGGCCAACGCGCTCGCGGACCTCATCGGCAAGTTCGCCCGAAGCGCCACGACCGGCAGCCGAACCGCCGATGACCATCGCATCCGGCAGACAATTAAAGAGAAGTGAATCGGCAATGTCCGCAGTCGTGCGGTCGTTGAGATAAACCTCCCCCTCGCTCGTGATGAAGTGAAAAAGCTTGAGGTCGTCCAGGCGCAGCGCCACCTTGCGACGCATGGTGTGAGCGAAATCTCGGTTAATCAGCCCGAGATCACCGGCCCAGGCACCGCAAAAATTGCAGCGCGTGAACTGCGCGTCGACGGCAGCGCACAGCTCGATTGTGGCATCACCATCGTAAATAGCCTCAGCTCCCCAAGGAGTCGACAGATCATGGGACAGAGCCCCGATTACATAGCCCATCGATGCAAGGGTTGAGGGAGAAACGTGCTGCTCATAGGGCATCGAGAGCTCATTGGTAATCAAAATGCCATCGACACCGCCCCGCTGCAACGCCTCGAGATCGCGCTTGGCGGCTTCCACGACCTGCGACACGCTTCCGCCCGGGTAATACAGCGGATCGCCCGGCAGAGGACGCAGGTGCAGCATTCCGATAACCGGCTTTTCGGTCTTGAACATCGAAGTTAGAAACGACATAACGTGCTCCTTCATAGGGTTATTGCAGGGACGTTACTCCCCCAGCACCTCGACGTACACTTTTCGCTTCTGCGGACCGTCAAACTCCGCAAGATAGATGTTCTGGGCACTTCCGCACACGATGTGGCCATCTTGGACGGGAAAGAAGCAACTGTTTCCACAAATCATGCTCTTGATATGCCCACAGGAGTTGTTGCCGGTGGCTCCATAGCTCGGCAGGAAGTGTGCATGCGCATAGGGGGCATCGAGTGGGGCGATGCGATCAAGCGTCTCCATAAGATCCGTCTCCACGCAGGGCAGCCCCTCGTTTACCACGATTCCACAGGTCGTATGCGACAAAATAACCGCTGCCAAGCCATTGGTCACCGAGCTGCGTTCGATGGCAGCGTGCACGTCTTCGGTAATATCGATGAACTGGTCCGGAGCAGTCGATAGATAGCTCAATGTCTCGAGCGTCACCATGTTCACTCACCCCCTTCAAGAAAACGCAGGGCATTACCCCAGTAGAGCCTTTCTCGCGCATCATCGCGCATGGACACGGTATCGAGCGCCCGCTTGAGTTTGAACGCACGGAAGCGCGGCGTATTGCTGGCGAACATCACTTGATGCGATAGCGCGCGCTCATACCACAGCGGCCCCATATCGACCGTGAAAAGACGCTGCATCATCTCCTCGGGCGAATCGATGTAAGTGATAGAGGTGTCCGTGTAGCAGTTGGGATACTTGAGCAGCATCGCCACGGTCTCGCGCACCCAGGGCCAGCCAAAGTGGGTCAAACTAAAGCGCACATTTGGATGCGTTGCGATTGTGTGCTCAAATGCAAGCGGGTTACTGCGCGAAAGCTCTGCGCCCGGCTCCCAAGACATACCGGCATGGAAAACCACCGGCTTGTTACAGCGCTCGCACAGCTCGTAAAGCGGCTCGGCCACAGCATCATCGGGGGCAAAACCCTGCTTTGCCGGATGCAGGCAAAGCCCCTTTGCCCCCAACTCGGTAAAGGCGCGCTCCAATTCGTCTGCGGCACCGCTCACCTGCGGATCTACGCTCGCAAATCCCCACAGACGATCGGGGTGCGCGGCAACCAGCATGGCAATCTGGTCATTGGTGCCAAAGTGCCCTCCGCATGCCGTGGTTACATCGAGCGACATGAGTACGCTCTTCCGCACGTCGCAGACGTCCATCTCGACTTGAAGCTCATCCCAATCCATGGGGCCCATATGCCCCATACCAAATTCTCGTGACCAAAAACCGAATCCATCAGGCTCATCACCCGGGGTACAGATCTCGCCGTAGAGCATAGGATGGACCAACATGTCGATAACCATTTCGTACTCCTTTCCAGGCATTTGACCCTAGTACGGCTCAAACGAACCAATCACTCGGGACGACAGCTCAGCGCCCGCCTTCATACACGCCGGAATATCAAGGCCATCGATCACGCCCTTGGTAAACCCGGCAATATACGAGTCGCCGGCACCCACGGTATTAACGACCTTCTCCGCCGGTACGATCCCGCACTCATAGAAGTGCTCACCGTCATAGGCAATGCTTCCCTTCTCGCCAAGCGTGGCAACCGCAACGCGTGGTCCCAATTCCTGCACGTGGCGTACCCAGTCTCGCAGCTCCGGAGTGTCCTCTTCAAACGACATGAACGCATAGTCTACGTAAGGAAAGTGAGCCTCGCATGCATATTCGGGATCCTGGCTGAACACCGAGAAGTCCATAACCACCGTCTTGCCCGCATCATGCCATTCGGGCAGAAGGTCCAAACAATTGCCAAACAGGTCGGTATGAATGATGTCGTGCTCTAGGATAAACGCCCGGTCATCTTCATTCGGACGATATGTCTCCATTACGCCATCGATTGCCTCGAGATGCACGCGATCGACGCCGTCTTTCAATACCATGAGCATCACCGAGGTGTCGCCATCCTCCACCCGCAGATGTGAGATATCGAACCCCTCAGCGGCCAGCGCCTCTCTCATCTTGTCTCCGTACTCGTCCTTGCCGACAACCGACACGGCGGATACCGAAACGCCCATTCGCGCAAGATGGATACCCCAGTCAATGCCATTACCAGTCGGATAGAACACGCCGATGTTTTGATAGACGTCCGCGCAGCAAAAACCAGCCGCACACGCTTTAATGCCCATGGTCTTCTCCAATGTTCAAAAGGGGACCCACCACATGGCGAGCCCCCTTTTTTCGTTTCGCTTGTTGTTTTGCATCGGCTGTCCAAGGCCTCATAGCCAGACCGCCGTACGCTTTCTTAAGCTATTCGACGATTGGCGCTCCATGGCCCCAGGAGCCTTCCATGCCGCACACGGTCGAGGCAAACCCGGCAGCAAAGTCGAGTGCACGCTCGATGGCCTCGGCGCCATCCTCGCCACGCTTGACAGAATCGAGATAGCACATCAAGAACGAAGTCAGGAACGAGTCACCCGCTCCCATGGTGTCCTTCATATCTGCCACAGGCTTGGCACGCTGCCGATAGTAACGCTCGCCGTCATAGGCAATGCAGCCCTCAGCGCCAGCCGTTGCCGATACAAAACGCGGACCTAGGCTCTTCACCCATGCCAGACGCTCGCGAATCTCATCCTCGCTCGCGGCGTCTGCCGCGCTAAAGAATGCGAAGTCAACGTAGGGAGCAATCTGCTCGTAGTACTCGTCGGTCGAATCGTCCGAGAAGTCAAACGAAACCGTGACGCCCGCGGCCTTCAACTTGGGAAGTTCGCGCTCGGTAAAGCAATAGTTGCCCGAGTGGACTACGTCGAACTGCTTCATGTACGAAAGGTCAAAGCGATCGAGGACATAGCGCGCATCGCCACGGATACCGCCCTCGTTGGAGCCGAGGAAGACACGGTCACCGTCAACGACGGTCACGCGAGCCGCTCCGTTCTCGCCAATCATCTGCTCGCACTTGTCAAGCTCGATACCCTCATCCTCGAGGCTTGCAATGACATGCTCGGCAGCGGCGTCATTGCCAAAAATGCCCATGTATGCGGAGCGTGCGGCACCGCATTTCTTGGCATAAACGGCGAAGTTCACCGCGTTGCCGCCAGGATACATGGTGTGGATATGCTCATAGCGATCGACGACGTTGTCGCCAAATCCGAGCGCGTTAACGTTAAATGCCATGGTATTTACCCTTCTAGTACTCGACAACGCCCATGTAGCGACGGAAATCGGGATCGTGATCAAACACCTTGCCGCGTGCGGCACGCAGCTCGCAGTTCATGGCGTAGAACAGCACCGGGTCCAGATAAGCACGGACGCTCGCCGGCACGGCCTCCATACCGTACTCCTTGGCATCGAGCACCATCAGCGTATCGGTATGCGTCTTAAGGAACGCCAGGGCGCGCTCGTCCATAGCACGGCACTCGCTGGAGCCCATCTGCAGGAAGTAAAAAACGCCATCCTGAGTAGCCTCGAAGGGGCCATGGAAGTACTCGGCAGAGTGGATGTAGCTGCAGTGCTGCCACTGCATCTCCATAAGAGAGCAGATAGCGAAACCGTAGGTCTGGCTAAAGTTGGGACCGCTGCCCAGAATATAGAAGAACTCGTGCTCCTGGCAAAGCTTGGCAAAGCGATCGCCCAGCTCGGCATTTACCTTCTCGCGTGCCGGGGGAAGAATCTTATCCATCTCGGCAATACCGGCATACATATCGGCGAGATCGGCGTAGCCCTCCTGCTGATCGAGCAGCTCTGCCGCAAGCGACAGCGAAATGCCGGCGGGGACCTCGGCCTGCGGCACACCCTCGCCCCACGGGTAGACCCACGTGGTCCACTTGCCGGAGTCGATCTTGGATCCAGCGTTGTCGGTCTGGGCGATCACCGTAGCGCCGGCGGCAAGGGCAATCTCGCAGCCCTCGACGACCTCCGGGGTGTTGCCACTGTGGCTACAAGCGATGACCAGAGACTTCTCGCCCAGACGACGCGGACGCATAATGTCAAATTCACGCGCGGTATAGATATACGAAGTGAAGGTGGTTGCCTCGCGCTGCAGAAGCTCATGAGCCGGGATCAAATCGATCATGGAGCCACCGCAAGCAATCCAGTAGACGCTGTCGAACTTGCCCTTCTCGGCAATTGCCTCTTTAATCAGATCGTGTGCGTTCATATCCAGTTCCTTTCTTGTTTGGCCCGCAATCAATGACGTTGGTTGCGTGGCCGATGGTTGTTTTAGTCAATCAGATATTTCTCGAATGCGGCCATGTTCTTGGCATCTGCCGCTGCCGGGTCATCGTAGTAACGACCATCCGTGATTTCCTGGCCCAGCATGCCGTCGAAACCATGGGCGTTGAGTGTGGCGACGAAGGCGTCCATATCGTGCTTGCCATCGCCCCACACCAGATGGCCATACGGGTCGCCGTCGATAAAGTGCATCTCGTGAATTGCCCCATCACCAAAGGCGGCAAACCAGTCCTCGAGCGTCTCGCCTGCAACGCCCATCGCGGTTGTATCAACCATGGGCTGTAAGTACGGGCTCGCGACCTCGTCAATCATGCGCTTCGCATCGGAAACCGTCGTCACAAGGTTGCTCTCCTCGGGACGCAGGCTTTCCATCGTAAGCACCAGACCGTGCTCGCCGGCATACTCCGCCAGAATGGACAAGTGCTCGCGGCTGCGCTTCCAGGCTTCCTCGCGGTCCTCGTCCCAGTCGCCCCAGCCCGAGTTGATGGACATGCGGTCGCACCCAAGTACCTCGGCAAGCTCAATGCCGTGCTTAAAGTACGCCAGGCTGCGCTGCTCATGCAGCGGTTTGCGTGCGCAATACTGCCAAGGATAGACAACATTCTCGGGGCACAGAGTACGATACCTAAGCCCACGGTCTGCAGCCTTTTTCGCCAGGACCTCAGCCTCAAAGTAGCCCGTGTGGTCGAGCGTCACATGCGGCTCTGCACACCACAGCTCAATGGACTCAAAGCCCAAGCGCTGCTGCACATCAAGGAAGTAATCGAGCGACCACATGATGTAGTGGATATTCATGCCCGCAATCTGTTCGCGGTGCAGCGTCGGTTTGGATTCAGACATCTTATGCCTCCTTATTTCGATCGAACACGATTTGTCCGTCCGACATCGTCATGTCAACCGCAAGATCGCGTGCGTCGCGATAATCGAGGTCGAACACATCCCGATCGAGCACGCAGATATCGGCAAGCTTGCCAACCTCGAGCGTACCCAGCTCGTCTTCGCGCATCAGGTCGTACGCGCCCCCGGCAGTCCAAGCGCGCAAGAGCTCGACAAGCGTCAGCGTGTTGACCTCATTCACGGGCAGTCCGTCGGCGAAGAATCCGCCGCACGCGCTGTAGATTGACTCGCCCAGGCTCGGAATCAGCAGCGGCAGATCCGTGCCGCAGCACACTGTGCATCCGGAATCTTCCATGCCGCGGCGATTCCAGCTGTGCAAAAGTCGCGTCTCGCCAATTTGTCGACGCATCATCGACAGGCAATCCTCGCGCCGGTCCAGCGTTAGAATCTGCGGATAGACCTCGCAAATTCCACCTAACTTGCCAAACTCGACAAGATCGGTCGGGTCAGAGTTCTCGAGATCGGTAATCGCATGGCGGCGAAGCATCCGTCCATGCTCGTCTCGAGGCAGCGAGGCATAGAGCGCCACGGTGCGACGAACGGCGCCATCGCCCTGGCAATGCAAGGAATATCGGAAGCCGTCAGCATCAATTGCACGCAGCTCGTTCTCAATCAGATCCCACTCTGGCTCCTCGACGACCGTCTTGCCGGCAGCGCCCGCATCGGCCGAGTCCGCATAGGGGTCAATCATCTCGGCAAGCCCCGCCCATACGCCGCGATCGGTCATACGGTTGAAGCCAGAAAAACGAACGAACGGTCCCCGGAAGCGCTCTCGTGCCTCGCGGGCATATGCCAGATTTGCACCGGCACCCACCGGCTGCGACATCATAGAGACGCGAACCGTCAGCTCACCAGATTCCTCACGGCGAGCCATTTCGTCGGCAAAGCCGTAGTAGTCATCAAACGCCATCTCCTTGATGGCGGTAACGCCGCGTTCGTTAAGCATGCTCATGTAGTCCGAATACCCTGCACGCACCTCGGGCAGCGCGAGGAAATCGCTCATCATGCGCCAGATCTTCTCGGCATAGCACGCCTGGGGTGTGAAGCCGTATCGCGCACTGGCGGCAGCATTGAGAACACAGGTATCCGCGCCCGGTGTAAAGCAGACGACGGGGATATCGCCAAAACACTCGTCAAACACAGCTGCTGTATTTGCGTTCTCGGCATCCGATGCCAACGTTTCGGGTAGGTTGTGGCCAAAAGCCGCCGCGCAATCCGGACGATCTTCTTTCCATGCACGCAAGAGCGACACGGCCTCTTTGGCATCAGCGATGCCGGACAGATCAGGCCCCAACGTCCGCAGCGCCCAGCCTGTATAGAAGGTATGCACATCGATCAGGCCAGGCATGACGGTGCGGTCGCCCAGGTCAACTACCTCGTCCGCCTGGGTCAAATACGAAGCTAGCTCACACTTGGTGCCAACAGCCTCAATTCGATTGCCACGGACCGCTACGAAACCTTCAAACGGCAGGTCCCCCGTACCGGTAAAGACGCTCTTAGACGTCAGGACCGTCAAACGATCAGACATCACAACCACCTACGCCGGAAGCATGCCGGAAATGGCAGTAATGACCAAGCCAAACACGACCATGAAGATGAAGAACTTCCAAATGGTCTTCCACCATTGGCCAAACGAAATCTTAGCCACGGCAAGGCCGGCGACCGTCATACCCGCCACGGGGCTGATGGTGTTGATGGTCTGGTTGGCAAACTGGAGCGCGGTGACGGCCGCCTCGGGATTGAGGCCCATGAGCTCGGTCAGGGGGCCCATAACGGGCATGGTGAGCGCCGCCAGGCCAGAACTCGAGGGAACCAGCAAAGAGAGCAGGCCAAGGACGACATACATAAACGTGGTGTAGACGGCGGCAGGTGCACCGGCGAGCGCGGTAGCAAGCGCCTGGAGGATGGTGTCGATGATCATGCCGCCCTCGGCGATGACCAGAATACCGCGAGCGATACCGATAACGACGGCAGCGTACGCAAAGTCGGCGAGACCCCTAACGAACTCCTCTGCGATCGTCTGCTGGTCAAGGCCGCCCAGGATACCGGCAAGCAAGCCCATGCCAAGGAACACGGCGGAAATCTGATTCATGTACCAGCCCTGGGTAACAAGACCCCAGACGATAATGCCCATACCGCAAGCAAAATCGATAAGCACGAGCTTCTGACGGATAGTGAACTCTTCCTCGATGGAGGCATCGGTCACGGAAAACTCAATACGCTTGAGCTTATCGTCCTCGTACACAATGGACGACTCGGGGTTTTTCTTGACGCGCATGGCGTAGCGCATGGCCCATGCGATACCGACGGCAGTGAAGATGACCCAAGAAACGGCGCGCAGCCACAGTTGCGGATTACCCTCGATGCCAATGATGCCTTGGGCGATCAAAACATTAAACGGGTCGATGGTCGAAGCACAATATCCCAGGTTAGGACCAAGGAAGCAGATGATGAATGCCGTCATCGAGTCATAACCGATACCCATCATGATGGGAATGAAGATGGCATAGAACGGCAGGGCTTCCTCAGACATGCCAAACGTAGTGCCGCAAATGGACAGCAATGTCATCGTTATGGGAATGATGAGGATGTCCTTGTTCTTGAGCTTTTTAATCACACGGCTCATGCCGGCATTCAAAGCGTTGGTCTTGGTGATGATCGCGAACGATCCGCCAATCAATAAGACGAACGCAACGACGTCGGCAGCCTCTTGGATACCCTTGGTGGGCGCTTGCAGAACCGCGAAGATATCCTGGCCCAGATTGATGGTCTCGCCGGTCTCGGAATCGGTGTAGTTCTTATCGACCTGTTCATAGGTTCCAGCAACGGCGACTTCACGCTCGCCCGCCGCTGTCGAAATCGTCTTGCGCTGATACTGACCAGAGGGAACGATCCAAGTCAGGACCGCAAAGACAACGATCAGCAAGAACATGATCGTATAGACATGCGGTAATTTGAACTTAAAACGTCTGTTTGTCTTCTTCGCCTTCGTATCTGACATAGATACCTCCAAAGAACTCGAGACTGCATCGCATCTCGCTTCAACGTTTGCACAATGCAAACGTTCTATGACGTCCCATAGATTACCAGCAGCTTTTCCCTTCATCAAGATAATTTCAAACTGATTGCCGCAACGCGGTTGAACGGTCGCGTTTGCGCCATGAACGGTATGGAAACGCCCGGTGAGATGATCCACCGGGCGTTTCCATTCGCAATGTCCTAGATGTCAAAAACGTAGCGAGACCCAACGATCCGCTGACGACCGATGATAAACGGCCGCCGCTGCTCATCGAAAAAGAAGGCTTCCATATAAAACAAGGGTTCGCCAACGGGAACTGCCAACAGTCGAGCGACCTCGGGCGACGCGCACGCGATCTCGAGCGTGCACGGGTCGGTAAACGCGGGCGTGCGGCCCGTCCGGTTGCGCACGAACTCAAAAATGGATTGGTTAGATAGAAGTGCCGTTGATAGATAGGCGTTGTCCTCGTAAACATATATGTTGTTCTCGAGCATGACAGGGACGCCATCGGCAGTGCGCACGCGCTCAACGCAAATCAAGTCAGTTCCAACGGGAACACCAAAGAACTGCGCTTCGGTGGAATCCGCCGGCAGTATCTTTCTCGAAATGACACACGCCCCCGGTTCCATTCCGTTAACGCGGCATGCGTCCGAAAAACTCTGGACGTCATCCTTCTGGCGAATCTTGCGCTTGAGCTTGGGGGCATTGACAAACGTGCCTTTCCCCTGTCGCTTCGTTAGATAGCCCTGCTGGACGAGCTCCTCAATAGCGCGTCGCACGGTAACGCGGCCAACTTTATAGCTCTCAGCCAATTCGAATTCGTTGGGTATCCGCGCGCCTGCCTTGTAGGCGCCGGAGTTGATTTCGTTTTTAATGATATCAATGACCTGTTGGTACAGCGGTATCGCTGCTTTACCGTCAGTTGGCCCTTCAGTCGGTGGCATATACCCTCTCCCAGCACAATTAATTCTAAAACGGGCTTAAGGGCATTCAACAAGCCCTTAAGCCCGCATTAGCTTAAAGTATGCTAGGTGTCGCACCAAAATGTTGGCTATTTACTCATCAGACCCGAAAAACGCGCAACTACCGCGCTCCTAAGAAAGCGTGAGCAGCTCCGGCAGCTGGTCGATAATCTTGTCCGCGGCATCCTGGCTAAAGCCAAAGCGTTCCTCGCGCTTGGCAATGACTGTCAGGCCGGCTCGCTTGCCAGCGGTGATGCCAGGCACCGAATCCTCGACGCAGCAGCAGCGATTCGCGGGCAGCCCCAGCAGGTCCAGCGCATGCAGGTAGATGTCGGGCTCGGGCTTGCTCTCCTTAAACTGCTCGCCGCTCACCACATACTCAAAGGCATCCGACAGCCCGCACGCATTGAGCACTTCCTCGATACTAACCATGGGAGACGAGCTGGCAAGCGCCACGCGAACGCCGCGGCGCGGCAGCTCTCGAATCGTATCCACGGCGCCTGGGTTAATCAAAGCCTGATAGTCGCGCGGACGCTTATGAGCCCATTCGTCCCAACGGGCCAACGCTTCCTCGCCAGTGAAATGCCCCTTACCGGCACGCTCAAACCAATCGACCAGCATATGCAGGAAGAACTGATGCGAGGTACCGACCTGCCCATTCAACTCCTCTTGAGTCAGATTAAGCCCAAGCTCCTTGGCAAACGCGGCAGTCTCGCCCAGGTAGTAATACTCGGTATCGACAATCACGCCGTCCATGTCAAAGATAACGGCATCGAACGGAAATGCGGACACGGCACCCTCCCTAACAAAAGGACGCCCGCGAGCAGGCGCCCGAACCATGCATTAATCGGCGATTCTAACCCAGCAGCTTATCCAGCGCCACCGCAATACCATCTTCGTTGTTATTGGCGGTCACCATCTGGGCCACAGCCTTAACCTCATCGACGGCGTTGCCCATGGCAACGCCGGTGCCGGCCCACTCAATCATGGACTTGTCGTTCTGGCCGTCGCCAAACGATACGACCTCACTGGCATCGATGCCGAGTTTGGGCAGGGCACCCTCGAGCGCACGGGCCTTGTCGATACCGGGCGCCGTGTACTCAAAGTACCAGTCGGCCGTAAACATGCCCGAAAGCGTCTGGGTAAAGGGCGCGTACATCTCCTCGTGATGCGCTTGCAGATAGGCCGGGTCGCCCGCAGTGAGCAGCTTGTCCACGGGATAAGCATCAGCGACCTCATGCAGGCTCTCCACCTCGCGGATCTTAAGGTCGCACGCATCGCGCTCGTATTTGACGATGTTTTTCTGCGAGCCATCCGGCAGCGTAATCATGCAGCGGTACGAATCCTCGACATGCAAGTCGCGACCGAGCGAGATCATAGGAATCACGTCAAAATTACGCAGGTGATCAATCAGGCGATGCAATTCGTCGGCAGGCATAGCCTGATCGAACAGCACCTCGTCGGTCTGAGCGTCGACCACATGCGCGCCGTTAAAGGCAACTAGCAGACCGTCATGGTTTTGAAGGTCGAGCTCCTGCGCCAAGGCGTGCAGCCCCCATGCGGGACGGCCCGAAGCCAAGATGAGCTTAATGCCCGACTCCTGCGCCGCGAGCAGCTTCTCGCGCGTACGCGGGCTGATGACCTTTTGGTCGTTGGTGAGCGTACCGTCGATATCCATCGCGATGGCTTTGATTGCCATATGTGCCTCCTTGCATCGTTTTTATCGCGCACTATCTTATCCGAGCCGGGGCACGTTCGCACAGCGCGCGCATGACGGTTGCAAAACCACCCCATTTGAAACAAACGCAAAAAAGTACTTGCAAAGACGCGTTCCGACATATAAGTTGATAAAAGACCGCCGTTGCGGTTTTAAGTAGATCGAGCATATGAAGTTTGAATTTTAGCGTGTAAGAGAAGGAAGATCGGCAAAGTACAGCCCCAAACGCAATGACAACTTAATGAGGTAACTGCCACATGTGAGGCACCCAGGGCATTGCTGTCTCGATTTTGAGCACGATGCCTTCCGCCTTGCATGGGGCCGTTCCATCCCGCCCCTGCAGCAACTGCCTCACGGGCTCATTGAAAACCGTATAGCACCCCAACGTCAGCACATCACCCACGGCAAGCACATCACTCACGACAACCAACACATCAACAAACAGCACGAACATCAACCGATTGGAGAAGCTATGACAAACCACCACGCTGAAGACGGCGATAAGAAAAGCATTCTGGATGCCCGCATTGAGCGAGCATATGCAAACGAATATGACGCCGCCTTTGCCGCCGCGACCATCAAGAACTACGCGTCGCTACCGCTCGCGACGATCTTGGCCGACCACCCTCAACTGCTGAAGCGCTGCACAAAGATCATGGGCGACCCCGACATTCGCAAGCTGACAGACCCCTATGCCCCAAAACGCGACAACGATTCGTACGTTCTTACCGTAGGCTGCCTAGCCCATATGCTTACGGCGCTCGACACGAAACTCAAGCTCGAATGGGAACCCGACGAGCGTCATGAACTCGAAAGTAAGCGGAACACCCTGCGCACCGCACTGTTCCTTCCGTTGGACGGCCTCAAGCGCTGCAACGTCGAGCTCAATACACAGGCGCGGCAAAAGCCCGGGACCACGGGGCAGAAAACTCCAAGACCCCATGCGGCCATCGTCGACCGCAACCGATATAACCGCATGACCGCGCATTTTTCTGCCGAGGGAACAGCCATAAGGACGCTAATCGACCTGCTGTGCCTCCTGAGCATCAACGAGCTATTTGAGGGCTATCTCGCCCTTGTTCCCGCGACGGCACCCAAGTCGGTAGCAAAGATCATCGAGACCTGCAGACGCCAGTTTGAGCGCCATCGCAATGGCAGCGAGATGAACGCCAGCATCGCGCAGTACTACGCGGCTCATTACAAAAATGACGGATGTGCCCCTGTCGAGCATCAGCTGCGGCTCGCCTACACCACGCCCGCCGCAACGCTCTATCGCTTTGGAGCCCTTGGCGCTTGCGAGCCGCACGAACAGGCAGTCTGCCCCACAACCGAGCTCGATCTCAGGCTCGGACGAACCCTGTAGTCCGCCAGCCCCTCCGCGGGCAACAATCCTATTCCACAACACAACCAACAGAAAGGAGTCCTCATGGACACCAATCATTCCCCCATCATCAGCCCCCTCACCATGCGTGAATCCGCCCGAGGCATCACGCTCACCAGCATTTACGATGAGATGCTCGCCCGTCGCGAGCTCTCCGTCATGGGAAACATCGAAACCCCGATGGCCCACGACCTATGCCCCTGTCTCTTATACAC
>CABRIB010000035.1 GCA_902470915.1 uncultured Collinsella sp.
GGACTTGCAGCGACGGACCTCAGGACGCTCTTACACCACGTCTGCGCGCGCGACCGCTGTAGGGGTCGCCCGAGCGTCATTTTGGGTGATTTTGCCTGCTACTAAAATGGTAACAGTACTCATATTTGCCCTTTTTTGCCCACAGAACTTTGAGGTCGCGGCGAAAAGGGCTTGTTTTGATTGTTTGGGGCAGGCGCGAGGCACGGAAACGATGTCTGGAGGAGCGGAGCGGCTTGGAATTCATCCGTAGAGGTCTTCATTGGCTACGCCAGAAGTGCCTCCAGGTGCCGGCACAAAAGGAGCGCCCCTAACTGCCGCAGGGGGCGTCGGCCACGGCCGACGCCCCCTGCGGGTGTAAGCAGATTTGGCTGCGCGTTACTTGTCGGTGCCCAGCTTGTGCGGCTTGTAGGCGAGGGCATTGACGAGTGCGTCGCCGGCGGACTTGACGGCTGCCGGCTGCGGATCGTTGACGTGGTCTTCGGGGTGCACGGGCAGGTCTTTCTTGACCGCATCGTGGATCAGGTTGAGGTACTCGGTCACGCCGGTAGTCGACAGGTGCGTGCCGTCGCCGTCGAACAGGTCGTTGCGGTTGGCGCTGTGCCCGTACCAGTCGATAACGCGTACATTCTTGTAGCGCGTGGCGGCGTTGGCGATGGCCTGGTTCGTGGACCCGACCCACGGCTGCGGGCTACGTGTGTTTACAAACACGACGATACGCTGCTCGCCGGCGTCGGCCATAATCGCGTCGACCTGGGCGTCCGTTACCAAACCGTTGGTGCCCAGGGCAAAGACCACGATCTTGCCGGCAAGGTTCTGCTGGATATAGCCCTCAAATGTCGCGCGGCCCGCATCAAACTGGCGGCCCTTTTCGGCATCGATATGGCTGTGCGGAAACACACCGTCAAAGGAATCAACGGCGCGCAGCGACACGGAGTCACCAATCATCAACAGGTCGTAGGAGCCATCGGGGAAGCCGTCGTTGTCCTTGTCGGTGTCGTCGGCCGCCTGCTGGTCGGTGGGCGCGGTGTTTTTGGCTTCCTTGTTCAGAACTTCGGCGCCCTCGCCGCTCAGCGCAGACGTCTCGGGCACAAAGATCAGACCGCCCAGTGCAACGACCAACACGACAGCGCAGGCTGCGCAGACGGGGACGTGCGCGCGTGCCCAGTTGGCGGGCGTGGTGGTGCCATCGCGGAATTCGGCGACGGTGCGGCCGAAGGCGCCCTTCCTAAACGGCGTTTCGATAAAGCGATAGGAGCACTCGGCTACGGCGACCACCAGCAGCACCTGCAAAATGTACTGCCACCAGGGCGTATCGTTGATGTTGGCGACCGGGTTCATGAGTAACAGCAGCGGATAGTGCCACAGGTAGATGCTGTACGAGCGCTTGCCAACCCACACGAGCGGCTCGGCGGACAGCACGCGGGCAACCATTCCCTGGGGCTGCACGCAGGCCGCGATGACCATGAGCGTGAGGATGGAGCATAACAGCGTGCCGCCGCGATACTGGAACGCGGTGTAGCCGTTGGTGAGCGCGACCATGGCGGCAAGGCCAACCAGGCCCACGACGCCCAACACATCGATGGATGCGGGCGAGGACCAAAAACGCACGAGGGCGCTCGGCTGTGCCGGGGCGGTCTCGGCTGATTCGTCGGCCTTCTCGCCAGGCTTGCCCTCGGCGTTCTTGCCGTGCTTGGCGGCGCCAGCCAGGCGATTGAGCCCCAAACGATGTGCGAGACGCACCGGCGCCAGGCCGCGATCGGGGATAAAGGCCATCCAGGCACCCAGCAGCAGCGAGAACACGCGGGTGTCGGTGCCGTAGTACACGCGGCTGGGGTCGGCGGCAGGGTTGTAAAGCACCATCATGGCAAGGGCAGAAACCGCGGCAAGGCCCAGAACCACGCGGCGCGTGTTGGGCTTGCTCACATGCATGGATACCATGGCAAACAGCAGCGGCGGCCAAATCAGGTAGAACTGTTCCTCGATGGCAAGCGACCAAAAGTGCGTGAGCGGCGAGGGGTCGCCCAGGGCATTGAAGTACGAGACGTTTTGGGCAATCTGCCACCAGTTGTTGAAGAACAGCAGCGACGGCAAGATGTCGGGGCGCATCTTGGTTAGCATCACGTGGTTAAAGATGGTGCACAGCGCGCAGGTCACGAACACTACCGTTACCACGGCGGGGACCAGGCGACGGATGCGGCGAATCCAGAAGCTCTTAAGGTCGATACGGCCGGTCTTAGCGACTTCGTTGAGCAGCAAGCGCGTGATCAGATAGCCCGAAAGCACAAAGAAGATCGTGACGCCGAGCAGGCCACCCTGAGCCCACGTGAGGTTGAGGTGATAGAGCACCACCGCGACGACGGCGAGCGTACGCAGACCGTCGAGGGCGGGGATATAGCGAGATTTGGGACGAGCAGGCGCCTGTTCTTTTGCGGCGCTGTTAGTGTGGGCGTCCTTGTTGGTGGGCGTTCGATGCGGGACCGGGCCGCGTCGCGACTCGCCGGCGCGGCGGTCGGCGCGTGGGCGTTCGTGCGGCGCTTGGTTATCGGGCGCGCGGCGCGGGCCGCGTGGGCTCGATTGTGGGAATTGTTCCATAAAACATCATCCAATGACGAGGATAATCAGCACATATTCATTGTAGCTGCCTGCTCCTGTGAATGCTTGCTGCTGGCGCAACCTCAAGGGCGCGTTCACATCAAAGTGAACTAAAGTTATAGAGGTGCGAGGGCGCACGATCGACGGCCGACGGTGGGCATAAGGCCCGCAGATGAGGAGGTTCCCATGGCAGATCGCGGCATCATTGCGGTGTTTGGCAGCATGAACATGGACCTTTCGGTGGCGTGCGAGCGCATGCCGCGTGCGGGCGAGACCGTCGGCGGCAGCGGTTTTATCATCAATGCCGGCGGCAAGGGCGCTAACCAGGCCGTCGCCGCCGCGCGCATGGGTGCGCGCACGTGCATGATTGGCGCGGTCGGGCGCGATGCGTTTGGCGATGTGCTCGTGGCGGGGCTCCAGGATGCTGGCGTGGACTGTGACTTTGTGGCGCGTCGCGATGACGTGGAGACGGGAACGGCGACCATCATTCGCTGCGAGGGCGACAACCGCATCGTGCTGTCACCGGGCGCCAACCATGCGCTTGCGGGCGAGGACGTTGCCTGCGCGCTGGGGCGTCTGGTTGCCGATGAGCTCGACGGCGACGCCAGCGAGATTGCCCTGGCTGTCGGAAGCGTCTTTATCGCCCAAGGCGAATGTGACCTTGTGGCGACGGCCGAGGCGCTTGTATGCGCTCACGAGCTGGGGTTCTATACGGTCTTTAATCCAGCGCCTGCTTGCGAGTTGCCTGCGGAGGCCTGGCCTGCGGTCGACTTGGTCTGCCCCAACGAGACTGAGTGCCAGGTGCTGACGGGTATCCTGCCCAAGGACGATGAGAGCTGCGCCGCGGCGCTCAATGCCCTGCTCGCCAAGGGTGCCGGAGCTGCGGTCATCACGTTGGGCGGCGCCGGGTCGGTTACGCTCGGCGATGACGGCGAGCCGCTGCGCATGCCGGCGCTTTCGAGCACGGTAGTCGATACGACGGCCGCGGGCGATACGTTTATCGGTGCGCTTGCCGCGGCTCGTCTGGAGGGCTTGCCGCTCTTTGAGTGCATGACGGCGGGTGCACGCGCCTCGGCGGTGACGGTGTCGCGCTTGGGCGCGCAACAGTCGATTCCCACGCGCGCCGAAGTTGAGCGCGTGTTTGATTTAGACGATTTAGTACAAGACGGAGAAGCGGAGTAGAACAATGGCAATCAAGAAGCTGATCCTTGATCTGGATATGGGTGTGGACGATGCGATGGCGCTGGCCTATGCCATCGCGAGCCCCGAGGTGGAGCTCGTGGGCATCACCACGTGCTTTGGCAACGTGCGCGTCGAGCAATCGGCGCACAACTGCCTGGCGGTGCTCGACCTGTTGGGTCGTCCCGAGGTGCCGGTGTACCTGGGCGCCGATCGTCCCATTAAGGCGACTGAGCCCTATACGCCGCCGGCGTCCACCACGCTCATCCACGGCAAGAACGGCATTGGCGGGGCGAGCGTGCCCGCGTCGCCGTACGAGCCGGTGGGGGCGACGTCGGCCGACGGTAACGCGGCGGTCGATTATCTGATCGATGCCGCGCGCACCTATGGTTCCGATCTGATCTACGTGGCGACCGGCCCGCTCTCCAACCTGGCGCTTGCCTTGGAGCGCGATGCGGCGGCGATGATGTCTATCGGTCGCGTCGTGGTGATGGGCGGCGCCCTTACCGTGCCCGGAAACGTGAGCGCGGGCGCCGAGGCCAACATGGCAAGTGATCCTGAGGCGGCCGATGCCGTGCTGCGTTCGGGCCGCAAGCTCACTATGGTGGGCCTGGATGTGACGCATCGCGTGGTGCTTACGCGTCGCGACATTGCCGGCTGGACGGGCTCGGGCACCATGGCGGGCTGCGCATTTGCGAGCATGGTCGAGCACTACATTGGCTCGTACGAGATGAACGCCCCCTACCTGGGTGGTTGTGCGCTGCACGATCCGCTGGCCGTTGCCGTGGCGATCGACCCCACGCTCGTGGGCGCGCTCGGCTGTAATCTGCGTGTTGATCTGCTGGGCGAGTATCGAGGCCGCACCATTTGCGACGAGCGCCGCCTATCCGATCCGGACAAGAGCGCGCTTGTGGCGCTGACCGTGGATGCCCCGCGCTTCCTTTCCGAGTTCAAGACGCGCATGGCTCATGTCCTTGGCTAAGTTGTCTTTTTGGGACGGGGCTTTTTTGACTGGTATGATTGGTGCGACCATTCGAACCAGCTAAAAGAGCCCCGTCCCAATTTGACTATCGAGAGGATCTGCCATGGAGCGCATCGCGAGTTTTTCCGTTGACCATCTGCTACTTGAGCCCGGCGTGTATGTGAGCCGCATCGACCGCGATCCGGCGACCGGCGCCGCCGTCACCACCTTTGACCTGCGTCTGACCACGCCCAACAAGGAGCCGGTCATGAACACCGCCGAGTGCCACACTATCGAGCACCTGGGCGCGACGTTCCTTCGCAATCATGCCGAGTGGTCGAGCCGCATTGTCTACTTTGGCCCCATGGGCTGCCGCACGGGCTTTTACCTCGTCGTATTTGGCGAGGTGACGAGCGAGGAGATCCTGCCGCTCGTGCGTGAGCTGTTCGAGTTCGTCGCCGGCTTTGAGGGCGATGTCCCCGGTGCCGCTCCTGAGGAGTGCGGCAACTACCTGGACCAGAACCTCCCCATGGCAAACTGGCTCGCGCGCCGCTACCTCGACCGCGACCTGGCCGATATCGACGAGAAGCACCTGCACTATCAGCAGGCGTAAGGCTGCTTGCAGGAATAGCGTTTGTGCCAGAAGCGCTCTCGCTCTTTGCGGAGCGCTTTTTTATGCCGAGTGCTCAAAACAGAACAAGATTGTTCTAGAATGTTCATACTGTCACACAAACGAACAGGAGCGAACATGCATATCTACTCTGTCTCTGATCCCGAGTTCAAGTCCTATGGCAACGTTTGGGATAACGTTCCGTCCGAGCTTACGTCGCCCGTGCTCGAGGCACTTGCCTCCACGCCCATCCCCGAGGGCAGCAAGTATGTGGCCTCCGCGCCGGAGCTCGAGGGCGTCAAGGATGCCGATAAACTGGGCTTTCTCATGTTTGGCGGTCGTCCCTTCCAGCTGGGCTGGTGCAACGGCCACAACACGCGTCTCAACTGCCTGGAGTACCACCGCGCGAGCGAGTTCAACCTGGGCGCCCGCGACTTTATCCTGCTCGTGGCGCATCGCTGGGAGATCGAGGACGGCAAGCTCGATACCGCGTGCGTCAAGGCGTTCCGCGTGCCGGCCGGCACGCTTGTTGAGGTTTTCAACACCACGCTTCACTACACGCCCTGCATGGTCGACGACGGCGGCTTCCAGGTGATGGTGGCGCTGCCCGCCGGCACCAATGGTCCGCGCCCCGAGGCTGCGGCCGATATGCCCGCGGCTGGCGACAGCTACTGCTACTGGAAGGCCGACAAGTGGGTTCTCTGCCACGCCGACAGCCCCAAGGCTGCCGAGGGCGGCTACGTAGGTCTCATCGGCAAGAACCTCGACATCGCCGTGGACTAGAACCTTTCGTCTCGATCTGTAACATCTAGCGGGCTAAATTGTCTCTACCTGTTACAGATCGAGACATACCGTAGAGGGCCGCCCGAAAAATCTCGATCTGTAACACCAAGCCCGATTTTGACGGTCTAGCTGTTACAGATCGAGACAAACCGCCCCAACCACCACAAAGGTGCCTGTCCCCATTGTGGTGGCTGCCTAGAGTTGGCTGCGCAGATAGTCAGCCATATATGGTACGGCGAATCGCACGTAACCGCGGCGCGCCTGTTCGATTACGCCGGCGTCGATGAGGCGCCGGCGATACTTTTGTGCGTAGTCCGGTGTGACTGACATGCGCTTCGCAACATCAGAAATGCGAGACACGGCGGCTTCGTCATCGGTCATTGCAGCGAGAAACGCAACATCTTGGTCCGATAGCGCGGCGAGCGTCGTTTCGCACACATCGTTTTCGAAATCGGCCTTTGACGCTTCGATAGCTCCGTCGACTTGCTCTGGCGTTACGCGTTTTCCGGCCTCGCAGCGATTGGCGATGTTGTAGCCGATGAGCTGCAGCATATAGGGCGAACCTTGGGTTGCACGAGCGGCGCGGAGGCGAAGATCGCCTGAAATATCAAGGTTGAGCTCTTCGAAAGCCCGTTGATAATATGCATCGACATCTCCGACTGAAAGCGGTTCGAGCGTGACTTTGCATGCGCGGTTGAGAAATGTCAGTACGCGGTCGTTGAGTGTCGCGGAGACTGCTCCCGGGAGGCCCGCCATGACGAGCGCGACGTTGAGTCCCTCGCCGACGAGCTCTTGATAGGCGGTGACGAGCTGTCTGATCTCGGGTGAATTTGCTTGGAGCTCGTCGATGAGGATGAGGGTGCCGTGTCCCTGCTCGGTCAGTTTGCGCGCGAGCTGTGTGAGTTTGAACTGAAAGCTCTTGGTCTCCTGCACGTCTCGTGTGAACTCGAGGCCTGCCGAGAACCCAAAAACACTTAGACTGCCGCTCGTGAGTTTGGGAAGGCGGCGTTTATTGACGTACGGCTCGCCTGCTTCCTGGATTTTCTCAACAATGCGCTCGAGCATATCCTCGGAGGCCACGGTGGGCGTGGCGACAACAAAGCCGAGCTTGCGTGCGCGGTCGGCAAGTTCCCACAGAAGAACCGTCTTGCCGCTGCCTCGCTGTCCAAGCATGAGCATGGCTCGGTCGCGATTGCCCGGCTCCTGCTCAAGACCGGAGATGAATGTCGAAATCACGTTCCCGCGCCCCACCAGATAGGACGGGCGATTTCCAAATGAGGGGGAGAAGATGGTTTCAGTCATAAGTCTCCTTTCTTTTTTTTCCTATTTTTTCCTTTCTTTCCTATTCAGTCAAATATCCCGCCGGAGAGGGCGGCTGCGTGGGCCTCATCGGCAAGAACCTCGACATCGCCTGCGACTAGAATCTTCTGTTTCGATCTGTAACATCTAGCGGGCTAAATCGTTTCTACCTGTTACAGATTTAGACAAACTGCAGGGGCTGCCCGAAAAATCTCGATCTGTAACACCAGGCCCGGTTTTGGCTGCCTAACTGTTACAGATCGAGACAAACCGCCCCAAACCACCACAAAGGTGCCTGTCCCCTTTGTGGTGGTTTGGACAGGCAGGTATCAGAAAGTGTCAGCTGCGGGCGGTCGCCGGGCCGCCGTGTGCGAAAAGAAGTGTCGACCCGCGCTGTTGTCGTTGAGTGGTACCCCGTTTGCGGGGATACTGAAACCACGACAAGCGGCGTATGAAAGGATCGATGCATGGCTTTCCGTAATGACTTCCTGTGGGGCGGCGCGACGGCTGCCAACCAGTGCGAGGGCGCCTACAACGTGGACGGCCGCGGCCTGGCCAACGTGGACGTGGCTCCGCACGGCCCCGAGCGCTACGCGGTGGTCTCCGGCCAGCGCAAGATGCTCGACTTCGAGGACGGCTATTACTATCCCGCACAGACCGGCATCGATTTCTACCACCACTACAAGGAGGACATTGCTCTCTTTGCCGAGATGGGCTTTAAGACCTTCCGTATGAGCCTGGCTTGGACCCGCATCTTCCCCAACGGTGACGAGACTGAGCCCAACGAGGCCGGCCTGGCCTTCTACGAAGACGTGTTCCGCGAGTGTCAGGCGCACGGCATCGAGCCGCTCGTGACCATTACGCACTTCGACTGCCCGATTCACCTCATCAAGGAGTACGGCGGCTGGCGCAACCGCAAGCTCATCGACTTCTACAAGAACCTCGCGACCACGATCTTCACCCGCTACAAGGGCCTGGTGAAGTACTGGCTTACCTTCAACGAGATCAATATGATTCTGCACCTGCCGTTTATGGGTGCCGGCCTGGTCTTTGAGGAGGGCGAGAACAAGGAGGCCGTCGAGTACCTGGCCGCCCACAATGAGCTCGTCGCCAGCGCTTGGGCAACCAAGATTGCCCACGAGATCGACCCTGAGGTCAAGATCGGCTGCATGCTCGCCGCGGGCAGCTACTACCCCTACAGCTGCCGTCCGGGCGATGTGCGCCAGGCGCAGCTCGACAACCAGGACAATTACTTCTTCGTCGACGTCCAGAGCCGTGGCTACTACCCGGCCTATGCCGTCAAGAAGCTCGAGCGTCTGGGCATCGATGTGGGCATGACGGACGAGGATCGCGAGATCCTGGCCGCCAACACCGTCGACTTCATCAGCTTTAGCTGCTACAGCACCCGTTGCTCCGCCGGTGCCGATAACCCCGATGTCGAGCGTACCCAGGGCAACGCCTTCGCCGGCGCCAAGAACCCCTACCTGCAGGAGAGCCAGTGGGGCTGGGCCATCGATCCGCTGGGCTTCCGTATTACGCTCAACGACCTGTACGACCGTTATCAGAAGCCGCTGTTTGTGGTCGAGAACGGTCTGGGCGCCAAGGATGTTGTCGAGGAGGATGGCTCCGTCAACGACGACTACCGTATCGACTACCTGCGCCAGCATATCGCCGCGATGCGTGACGCGGTGACCGAGGACGGCGTTGACCTGCTGGGCTACACCACTTGGGGCCCGATCGACCTGGTGTCTGCCGGCACGGGCGAGATGTCCAAGCGCTACGGCTTTATCTATGTGGACCGCGATGATGCGGGCAACGGCACCCTCAAGCGCTCCAAAAAGAAGAGCTTCGACTGGTACAAGAAGGTTATCGCCACCAACGGCGAAGATTTGGCCTAGGCTTTCCCGATAACCGTAGCCTCCTAACCAAGGCGCCCGGCGAGTATGTGCTCGCCGGGCGCCTTGCCGTCTGCGGATTTTGGGACATGTGGCCCGCTTTTTGAGCCTGCCTGTCGGTACACTAAAAGCACTATGGGTACCCGCGAGCGACATATCGGCCACACGGCCGCCCGATCCGCTCCCGTGGCGGATCCCAGGGGCGGCAGGCTCTTCGCCATGCCGCGATTCCTTGTTGGCATAACACATCAGGTGTACCGCCACCGCGTCTTTGCTATCGCCGGTGTCATCACCGCGCTGTTCCTCATGCTTTTGGCGGTCTTGCCGTCGCTGTTCGCCTTCGACCCCAAACTTTCTAACGCCGTGCCCGCCTATAGCGAGGTGTCCGAAGAGGTCGTGGATGCGCTCGTCCATTCGAGCTCTCTGCCGTTGCTTGTTGCCGCAATTGCATTTTCAATCTGGGGCGTATCGGTCTATCTGCGCTGTTTGGACTATGTGTTGCGCCGCCGTCTTGTTGCCATCGCCACCATCTGCGCCCTGTGGATGATCGAAGTTATTCTCAAGTACAAGTCGTTCACGCCGTTCTATGCCACCGTGCTGTGGTACCTGTACTACGTGCCCATGACGCTCATTCCGCTGCTCTACCAGTTGTGTGGTCTGCGCCTTGCGGGCCTGGAGCAATACCGCCTGGGTCGCCGCTACTGCGCTGCGCTGTGGATTATGGCTATCCTGCTTATCGGATTTGTGCTCACCAACGATTTTCACCAGCAGGTCTTCCACTTTGACCGTACAAGCGACACCTGGAGCAACGATTACACGTACGGCTGGGGTTATTTCGCCGTCCTCGTGTGGACGGCCTTTAACTTTGTGGCCTTTTTTATCCTGGTGGGCCGGTCCTCGTCCTTTCGCATCCAACGTTTCTCGGGCACGGCGGCGCTCGTGCTGCTGGGCGGCGCATTCTTTGCCATCTCATATGCGCTGCGCGTGCCCTGGGCATGGAGGCTCAACTTTTCGCTCGTCTATTGCGTCCTGTGCGTGGTGGCGATGGAAATCTGCCTCGATTGCGGTGTCATTCCGTCATATCACGACATCGCCGGTATTTTCGGCACCTTGCCGCTTGACCTCAAAGTTCTAACGTGTGACCTGCAGGAAGTCTATGCTACGCCGGTGTCAAAGCCGATCCCAGAGGGCGTGCGCGAGGAGTTGCGAGTCCAGGAGCACGGGCGCGCCCATGCCTTTGCCGTGGTGTCCGATCCCGATGTAATGTATCGCGCCTTTCCGCTGCTGGGTGGATCGGCGCTGCTTGCCCAAGACGTGTCGGAGCTCAACGAGCTCAATCGCGAACTAGCGCATCGTCGCATGGAGCTGCAACGCCAAAACGAGCTGCTTGTCGCCGACTACGATCTTAAGACGCATTTGGCAGATCAAGAGGCCGAGACCCTGCTGGTCCAAGACGTGGACCAGGCGCTTGCCCGCGCGCTCGAAGAGATGTACGACTTGCTGGGCTCGCTGCCACCGTTGACCGACGAGGCATCTTCGCACGAGCGTTACCGCATGCTGCAGCGCGCCAAGATGCTCGTCGCCTATTGCAAACGCAAGGGGTCGCTCACGTTGGCACAGCATGGGGAGAGCGGCTTTGACCGCGACCGCATTCAGCTCATTGCCAACGAGCTCGCAAGCGACCTACGCACCATCGATGTCGATTGCGCCTCGATTATTGCCATACGGCGCCCGATGCACGCCAGTGCGGTAAGCGCGCTGTACGACTGCGTGTATGACTTTGCGTTTTTTGCCTACGCCACCGATCATCCGGCGCTTATGTATCACCTGAGTGACCACGACCGGTGCAGCGTCGAGTTGCGTGCCACGCTTTTCTCCAACGACGAGGAGGATCTTTCGCAGACACCCGCTGCGCAAGAGCTCGAAAGCGCTTTGCAAGGGCGCAACGTGGCATATCGCCTTGAGGGCGAGCCCGGCCAGCTGCGCATGATCGTGTTGATGCCGAGGGCGGGTGAGTGACGATGCAGATCCCGCTCATTCTCCCCCAAATCGTTGCGCTCGATATTGTCTTTGCCTTGGCTGCTTGCCTGCAGACAATCCACGTTCCGCTCATCGTATCGCGCCGCTCGTCCTATAACCGTAAGGTGACTTGCGCCTACGAGGCGAGCCTCGTGGTTCACCTGATGGTTTCGGCGCTTATCCTGTTCGCGTCGTCTGGCTCGTATCTGGTGGCGCCGCTTGGTGTTTGCGCCAGGGCAATGGGCGGAGCGCTGTGGATCAATGCCGCGATCTTTGTATATGGCGTGGTGCTTATGGTGCACTATCGTCGTCCCGTTATGCTGACTGAGCTGCTGCTCGTTGCCGCCGTTACGCCGCCAGTGGTTGTTGTTATGGGCTCGGCGTGGACCGTTGTCCTTATCGCAGAGGGAGCGTTCTTCCTGTTCCGTTCCATCGCGGCGCTCTTGATGGACGTCCGTAACCGCCAGGAGGATATTACCGCGTTCTCGACGATTGAAACCATCAACGTGATTCCCGTGGGCATCCTGTATCTAGACCCGAGGGGCCGTCCGTTGCTCATGAACCGCTGCATGCGCAAAAACCTGGTAGAGCTTCATATGCCCACCGATCTGCGCGACATGAGCAGCACATGGAACGACCTGCGCAAACTCAGTATGCAGACGCCCGAAAGCAGTGCCAATCGCGCCCATATCGACCTTGACCGCTTTGGCAGGGATCGCGCCGTGATCGAGATTTCTCCTTCCGAGATTCGTCTGTTCGTGCGTGACTCCGTTACGGTCTCGGGCCGTCCGTTCGAGCGCGTCGTCGGCCTGGACGTGACGGAATACGCACACGCCTACGACCGCCTGGCGCAAGCTAATCACCTGCTTGAGTGTGCTGGCCAAGAGCTCCAGGACCAGATCGAAGAAGTCAAAAAAGTTGCCGACAATGCGGCCTACCTGCGTATGCGTTCCCGCGTGCACGATGTGATCGGCCAGCGCCTGTCCATCCTCCATCGCTATTTGGAGGAAGGGCGCCTGGACGACGAGTCACTCGAGCAGATCGATCCGTTGCTGCGCTCAATCGCCGTCGACCTGCGCAGTGGCGGCGTCAGTGAGCCGGCGGAGCAGCTGGGTGATATCGTCCATGCTTTTGGCCTGGTGAGTGTGCAGATCGATGTTGAGGGTGCGCTGCCTGAGGACGCGCGTGTCGCCGCCGCATTTTTACAGATTATCCGCGAGGCCTCGACCAATGCCACCAAGCATGCGCAGGCGCATCGGGTCCATGTGCGCCTGTGGCAGGAGGGGACGAATGCTGACGCCGTCGCGCGCATGACCATCTCTAACGACGGCGCGCCTGCACCCGTATCGTATCGCGAGGGAACGGGTATCCCTGGTATGAGGCATGTCGCACAGAATCTGGGCGGCAGCCTGGAAGTCCACGCCGCCCCGCCTTTTACGCTTGCGGTGTCCATCCCGCTCACCTTCAACGTCACCGCTCAAAGGAGAAGTTCATGATCCGCGTGTTAATCGTCGAAGACCAGGCCATCCTGCGCGAGAGCCTGGCGCGCTCCGTTGGCGACCAGCCCGATATGACCGTCGTCGCCGCGATTGCCGACGCCTCGGATGCCTTGGACGTTGCGCTCAAGGAGCGTCCGGACATGATACTGATGGACGTGTGCACCGAGCACGATTCAAACGGCATCGTGGCGGCGGCACGCATCAAGGAGCAGCTGCCTGAGTGTCGCATCATTATCATGACAGGCATGCCCGAGATCACCTTTGTCGATCAGGCCCGCGAAGCGGGCGTCGATAGCTTTGTGTACAAGAACGTCGGTATCGACGAGCTGTTCGCCGTGATGCGCTCCACGTTGGCTGGCTACTGCACGTTTCCCAAGCCGCCCGAGAGCATTTTTTCGGGCACGGCGGCACTCGACGATGTCGAGCTGTCGATTTTGCGCCTTGCCTGCGAGGGCAAAAGTCGTCGCGAGATCGCGACCGAGCTGTTTATGAGTGAGGGCACCATCAAGCGTCGCATCTCGGAGATTCTGAGCAAGACCGGTTACGACAACATCATGCGCCTGGCCGTGCATGCGGTGACCGAGGGCAGCATCGTTCCCAACATGGAGCGCTAAAGCTTGTCGCGCATCGGCATAAAGCGGTGGGGCCGCAGGATTATCTCCTGCGGCCCCACCTGGCATGTGCGCGGATGTGTCCGCCAATCCGCGGCTGATGTTACGTGCCGCTACGCGATGGTTGCGCTGTAGGAGGCGACGTCCTCGTAGGAATCGGTCAGATAGGCGTCGATGCCGATAGTCGTGTTGACCAGGTCATCAAGACTGTCAAGCTCACCGTTCGAGAACGTGAATTCCTCGGTGGCGTTGGTGCCGGGCATCAGGTGAGCCGAGAACCAGGGGTCCTTCATGGTGCCGTTGACGTTGGTCTTGCCGGAAGGAGCGTAGAAGGTCAGGTCCTTGTCGCTCTTGTTGGTGATGTTGACGACAAAGCCGATGTCGCCCCAGTCGTCCTTGAACTTCTCGGTGATGGTGATGGTGCACAGGTCGTCATCGGCGACGGTGACGGCGGGGGAGATTTCGATGCTCTGGACGTCGTCGTCTTCGACGGCCTCATCGATCTCTTCTTCCTTCTCGGCCGCCTCGCGATCCTTCTTCACCGTGCCGGACAGGTCCTTGTCGGACTTGGTAAAGATGAGCTTGTCGCCGTCCACCTCAAGGACGAGCTTGTCGTCTTTGAGCTTCAGGTCGTGCGACTCATCTTCGGCGGTAATCGTTACGGTGGTGGCGTCCTTGGCCTCCCATTTCAGGTCGGCGACCTCAAGGAACATGTCGAGGACGCCCGTGCCGTCTTCGTCGAGGATCAGGATACAGTTGAGGCCCCACTCCTTGAGCATATCCATGTACTCATCGGTGAGCTCTTCGCCGTCCAAGGTTCCACCCGAGTACTGCCAGCTGCCGACAAAGTTGGCCTTGGGGTCTTTGCCGCCGCCGCTGCAGCCCGTCAGGGCAAAGGCGAGCGCCAGGACGCATGTCAGAAATGCGAGCACGGACTTTTTGAACGTTGTCTTCATGGTGTCCTCCTTCTTGTGTGAAAGCCCATAGAAGCAAATGCGGGGGTGGCGGATCCCCCGCCAATTACCAGGTAGAGGGGCTAGGGCCTGGGCGTTCCGCAGTTGCTGCAGAACTTGCCGCCGTTTTCGCTGCCGCAGTTGGGGCAGAACCACTTGGCCGGTGCCGGGGCAGGCGCGGGGCTGCCGCACTCGGAGCAGAACTTGCCGGTGTTGGTGGCGCCGCAGCTGCAGGTCCACGTGCCGGCCGCTGGTGCAGCGGCGGGAGCCGGGGCGGGTGCGGACGCCGGAGCCGGCTGCGGGGCAGCCTGCTGCTGTGCCTGGCCGGCGGCGAACAGCTGGCTGGCATTCATGCCGCCCATGCCACCTGCCATGCCCATGCCCATAAAGCCGGCCATCGCGCCGTTGGGGTTGGCCGCCGCGGCGCGCATCGCATCGCTCTGGGCGCTGGCGATGTTGGCGGCCGCCATGGTGGGATCGCGCATGACCGCGGCCTTCTGCAGGTCCTTGATCATCTGCTCGTCTTCTTGCGAGGCGGCGATGGAGTTGACGCCAAAGCTCACGATCTCGACACCGCGCAGGTCGCGCCAGTCGGCAGAGAGGACCTCGTTGAGCGCGCGGGCGAGCTCGGTGGTGTGGCCGGGGATGGCGCTGTAGCGAATGCCCATCTCCGAAATCTTGGCAAAGGCGGGCTGCAGGGCGGTGAGCAGCTCGGACTTAAGCTGGCTGTCGATCTTGTCGCGCGTATAGCTATCGGTCACGTTGCCGCACACGTTGGTGTAGAACAGCAGCGGGTTGGTGATACGGTACGAATACTCGCCGTTGCAGCGAACGGAGATGTCGACATCCAGGCCAATGTTGTTATCGACCACGCGGAAGGGCACAGGCGAGGCGGTGCCGTACTTGTTGCCGATGATCTCCTTGGTGTTGATAAAGTAGACGCGCTGGTCCTTGCCCGCGTCGCCGCCAAAGGTGAAACGGCTGCCGATATTGGCGAACGTCTCCTTGATGGAGTCGCCCAGGTTGCCGCTAAAGACGCTCGGCTCGCTGCCGGTGTCAAAGACAAACTCGCCGGGCTCCAGCGCAACCTCGATGATCTTGCCGTTTTGCACCACGAGCATGCCCTGGCCGTCGTTGACGGCGATGACGGAACCATTGGAGATGACGTTGTCCTCGCCGCGCGTGTTGGAGCTGCGGCCACCGGTACGTTTGCTGCCCTTGCAGGCCAAGACATCAGCGGGCATCGATTCGCAGTAGATAAACTCCTTCCACTGGTCGGCCATGACGCCGCCGGCGGCTCCCAATCCAGCTTTCAAGAGTCCCATGGTGATCTTCCTTTCTCGTCAAGGGCCGGGTGGTATTGGTCAGAATGGCTAATCGTCCTTGTTGTCCTTCATGACAACGGTGGTCTCGGTGTGGCTGAAGGTGTCGTGCTTCTCGGTCAGGTTGAGCTCGCCACAGTAGTAATCGGCGTGGGTGGCCTCGTTGGCCGTCTTGAGCTGGCCCACCAGCAGCACGTCTGCGATGACCACGATGATCAACGGCGCGACGATGTTGATGAGGATGCCCTCGACATCAAAGGTGAGGTAGTCCGGATCGAAGGCATTCCCACCCATAAAGAGAATCTGGGAGAGGACAAACCCGATCACAAAGAACAGCACCGAGGCGATGGCGAGCTTGGGCTTGGAGCAGGGGAGCTCGCCAACCATGCGACCGGTCTGGCCGTTCATGGCAAACAGATAACTCTTGCCGTTCCACGAAGTGGAAAGCATCCACACGGGGAACAGGGCGTAGTCGCTGTCTTCCCAGGTGTAGTCGAGCTGCTTGCTTTCGACCGTGGCATCGTCGTATTCGTCGACGACGGTCTCGCGCAGGGCCGAGATCGTACTTTCTTCCATACGACGCTCGGCGCGCGCTTTGCAGGTTTCGCAATCCTCGTCATAGCGGTTGGCGATGTAGCCGGGCATATAGGCGACCGAGAACGGGCGCAGCGCGTCGTAGTCAAACGGCTCGATGGCGTCCATGTGGCCGTCGGGCATCTTGGAGGATCCGTCGACGGGCACGCGCTTAAACGAGATGTTTCCCTTGCGGTAGGCGTCGTAGTGGTCGGTGGTCGTGACGGTGCGGTCGGATTCCTCAGTCACGGTCTCGTTGGTCGCATCAAAGTGCACTTCGCCGTCCACGTGGGCACCGTAAAGCCAAAACGGCACGTAAACGCCTTGGACTTCGTCGATATGGTTGCCGGTGACAAAGCTTTTGGGTAGCAGGATTTTGCCCTTGTAGTGCTCCTTGAGTGCGGCCATAACGTCGTCGCGCCCGAGCTTAAACGGAATTACCAGGTCGGGTGAGAAGTCGCCCGAGAGCTGGCCGGGTGCCACGGCGGAGTTGCCGCAGTATGGACAGGTGGTAACGGCGACGGTGCCGTCCGAGACCAGCTCGGCACCGCACGACGAGCAGATGTAGCCGGCGTTTTGAGCCAGCTCCTGCACGGCATCGTCGACAGCAGGCTTGGGGGCCGCGGCTGCGGCATCGGCTTTGGCATCGGCCTTGTCCTGGCGCTCGCGATAGAGGGCCTCGACTTCTTCGACTTCAAAACGCGAGTCGCAGTAGTCACAGACGAGCTTTTGCTCGGCACTGGCAAAGTGAAGGGGGCCGCCACACGCGGGGCACTGATAGTTGACACTCTCGAAGGCCATGATCGGTCCTTTCCGTGCCGGAGGCTATGCGCCGATGGCGCCGCCGCAGTATTCGCAGCGCCCACTGGCATCGGGAATGGTGGTTGCACCGCAGAAGGGGCAGGTGACCGCGGTCTTGGGGGCCTTAGCGGCCACGACGCTGTCGCGCGTTTCCTGACGCAGCTGCACCAGCGCGTCGCGGACCTCGGTTGCCTGGCGCTTGGCCTCGCGGTATTCGATGGAACCGCGCTGATCGATGGTGGAGTCGTTTACGCGTAGGTTGATCTCGGTAAAGTACGGCGTGTTGACGTGGATGGTCAGATTAAAGTCGTAATCCAGGTCGTAGCGCGGCGGGTTGTAGCTCTCGCGCTCGCCGTCCTTGGTCTCGCGATAGATCTCGGTCCGATGCTCGTCGATATCCATATCGCAGCCGAGTACCTGCGAGAACTCGATGATGTCGGGATTGGCGTCGCGCCAGCGGCTCTGCGAGGTAATGATCAGCAGGCCCGCGTCTTCGTCGAGCATGATGTTGGTGCGCCCGGCAGAGAGCGTGCGCGTGGGGTTGAACGAGGCCAGGCGCTCGGCATTGGCCTCGCGGTAGGCGAGCTGCTCGCGGATATCGTCCGCGGTGCTGGAGCGATAGCCGTGGAAGTAGGGGGAGAGCTTGCCGGCGCACTCTTTGCACAGGTAGCCTTCGTTGATTTTGGTCTTGCCTAGAAGTCCCAGCTCGGTACCGCAAATCGCGCACTCTTTCTTCTCGAACATCTTGTCAAAGAAGCCCATAGCTGCCTCCCATCAACTGGTAGCGTGTGTCACTTTTGATGATGGGCGAGCGCGCGATCCTTCGCGATACCCAGACGGCTCAACGAGTCTCCACAACTGGGACACATGGCTCATTTTTGACTAGTCGTTGGGGACGTTCTTAAACGACTAGTCCTGTCTCTTATACACATCTCCGAGCCCACGAGACGGACTCCTATCTCG
>CABRIB010000036.1 GCA_902470915.1 uncultured Collinsella sp.
GATAGGAGTCCGTCTCGTGGGCTCGGAGATGTGTATAAGAGACAGGATCATCATCGCCGACAGCACCGAGACCTGGTTGTTCGCCGCGCTTTCCGGCCATCAGTGGATTGCTATGAAGCTCGCCGATGACATCGCCTCGCTCAACCCCAACATCGGCAACCTCACCTATAACGTCGACCTCGATGACACCGAGAACTGTCTCCATTCCGAAGGCATCGAGTCCATGCCTAAGGAGAAGGGCTTTGCCGAGTACACCGACGGCAAGTTCGACGTCGCCAAGACCTACGGCGAGGAGATTAGCGAGGCCGGTATGCACCAGTGGTCGCGCTATATCCAGGGTCGTGATTACTTCATGGCTCCGCTTGCCGAGGGCACCGACTACGAGATCGTCAAGGACGAGCGCGAAGAGGCTCGCGCCACGACCGGCGCCCTGGTCCACGAGATGCAGCCGCTGTTCTTCCAGCCCGGCAAGTCCGACTGGAACACCTTTGAGATGATTCGTTCCTTCGCCGCTCGCGGCGAGAATGTCGCCGGCCTCAACGCCAACACCGACGGCGCCTATGCCATCGGCTCCAACCGCAACACCGAGATCCACACCTTCCAGATCCGTCAGGGCATGGACCCCGAGATCGCGACCATTCAGTGGGAGATGCTCTCCAACGCCGAATTCTCCGTCGCCATCCCCTTCTACTCCGCACTGCTCACCGAGGTCAGCCCCTACTTCAGCGATCAGGATGTCTCCTTCGATCACTGCGAAGAGGAAGACGTCGTGAACAACGAGGAGCCCAAGAACTCCATCAACTACGTCCTCATGGACATCAACACGCTCGCCTATGAGAACCGCGACCACTGCGCCACCGGCGTCCGCGCCTATCTCGACGCCCTGCAGAAGGAACTCATCGAGCAGAACCTGACCGTCGACGAGGCCATGCAGGCCGAAGAAGGCACCGAGGCCCGTACCGCCCTGGCCAACAAGGCCGGCAAGGCTGCAACCAAGAACACCTATGTTAAGTGCAAGGCCATGCTCGAGGAGATGCGCGACTACCTCAAGGAGGGCGATTTCTCCGAGGAGTTCGTCCCGAGCGACTACGATGCCGACAACGACTGCCTGGTCGAATCCATCACCTACGCCGACGAGGCCCTTTCCGATGAGGACGTGACCGAGCCAGAGGCCGAAGAGGAAGAGGTCACCGAGGAGAAGTCCGAGGGCAACAACATGGCCGCCATGGCCGTTGGCGCCGTCGTCATCATCGGTGTCTGCGTCTACGTGATCTATCGTCGCAAGAAGGCCTAAGACCCTCATGTCCTAGCTGAGCGGGCGGGGCACATGAGTCACCTCGCCCGCTTAACCCGCCTTTTGACCGGCGGGAAACCCGCTTGAAATCTTTCAAAAAAGATTTTCCCGCACACACTTCGCTGTGCTATAGTGCAGCGCAACAGCAACTTGGTGCGACCGCGCCACGGCATCACGAAAGGAGCCACCAACATGAAGAACACGATGAAGTCTCTCAACAACTGGTGGTGGCGTGATGCGAATACGATCGGTCGACAGTGAGTCCCTCACGCCTGTTTTTGCGCTCTAGGTGATTGAAAGGCCTCCGGTTTCGACCGGGGGCCTTTTTCTATCTCGAGCCCGATCGCATTCGCATCACGCGCCTCCGCTTTTCTCTTGCACTCCCCTTCCGAAAGGATTTTCACCATGTCTCAGAACACCACCGCCGCCCAGCCCCGCACCGTCCAGACCGCCGACCGCGGCAAACTCGACGTCCGTGCCCTCGTCCTGCTCGCCATCCTGCTCGCTGCCGGCTTCATCCTCAACTTCACCGTCGGCAAGGCCATCTCGGGCATCTCGGGTGGCATGATCAGCCCCGAGTTCATCATCTCGGCCTTCTGCCTCACCATCCTGGTCGTTCGCCCCAACATCGGCCAGGCGCTCGTCATTGGCCTTATCTCGGCTGCCGTGATCCAGATCACCACTACTTCGCCGTTCGTTGATTTTGCCGCCGAGGGCATCGCCGCCATGCTCATGGCCGGCATCGTCAACGCCGCCGGCAAGAACGGTCAGGTCAAGCCCGCCATCGCCATTGTCGCAACCTTCCTGACCACCTTTGTCTCCGGCGCCATCTTCATGGTCATCAAGATGGCCATGCTCGGCGTGGTAGGCGAGCTCGCCGCCGCCATGCTGCCCGTCGTCGCCATGACCGCCGTCTTTAACGCCATTCTGGTCGGCGCCCTCTACTTGCCCATCCAGAAGGCCCTGAAGCTCAACTAGCCCGTTCGACTTTACGAGCCACCCCATCTTGGCGTTCATTCGTCGCTCGCGTACCCAAGTACGCTTCGCTCCTCTTTCTCGCGCCAACCTGGGGCCCCTCGTAAAGCCGTCTCCGTGCTTCACCACCAAAGACTGTCCCAAACGACTAGCTTTTGGGGACGTTCTTAAACGACTGGTCATGTAAGAACGTCCATTGACTATGAAAGGTATCCATGGAAACGATCATCAACGTCGACGATGTCTCGTTCTCCTATGGCACGCAAACCGAGCAGGCGCTCAGCCACATCTCGCTCAGCGTGAACAAGGGAGATTTCATCGGCATCATCGGGCCCTCGGGCGCCGGCAAGTCCACGCTTGCCGCCTGCCTGTCGGGTGCCGTGCCCCACCACTACACCGGCACGTTCTTTGGGTCCGTCATGGTTGACGGCCACGACACCTGCGAGGTCTCGCTGACCGACGTGTCGCAAATCGTCGGCAGTGTGCTGCAGGATATCGACACGCAGATGGTCGCTTCGGTCGTCGAGGACGAGATGCTCTTTGGCCTCGAGAACTTTGGCGTTCCCCACGACCAGATCGAGCAGCGCGTGAGCGAAACGCTCGAGACCGTCGGCATCAGCGACCTGCGCGACCGCGAGATCGCCACCCTCTCGGGCGGACAGAAGCAAAAGGTAGCCATCGCCGCCATCCTCGCCATGCGTCCGCGCGTCTTGGTTCTCGACGAGCCCACCGCGGCACTCGACCCCGCCAGCTCCACGTTGGTCTTCGAGACGCTGCGTGAGGCAAACCGCACACTTGGAATCACCATCGTCGTCGTTGAGCAAAAGGTCGCCCTGCTCTCGGAGTACTGCAACCGCGTGCTCGTGCTCAACCATGGCGAAATCGCGCTGCAGGGCGAGCCACACGAGGTCTTCGCGCATACCGACGAGCTTCGTGCCATCGGCGTCGACTGCCCTCGCGTCACGCGTATCTTCAATAGCCTCGAAACCGATGGTCTAGTAAGCGGTACCCCTTGCTTGGATGTCGATGAGGCCGAGTGCCTGATTTCGGGCATCGTCGACCCCGCACGCGCGGCTATCGAAGCCCAGGCGCCCGCCGGTTCCCCGCATGCACCGTCGTTGCGCCCTCATGCCAAGGACGCCGAACCCGTACTCACCTTCGACCATGTTGAGTTTGCCTATCCCAATGGCGGAGCCGCCGTACACGACCTTAGCCTGACGCTCTATCCGGGCGAGCTCGTGGGCATCGTCGGCCAAAACGGTGCCGGCAAGACCACGCTCACCAAGCTGCTCACGGGTCTGCTCAAGCCCGCCTCGGGCAGCGTGCGCGTCACGGGACTGGATACCGCAACCGTCCCCACGAGCCGCATTGCCCGCGAGGTCGCAACCCTCTTCCAAAACCCTGACCGTCAAATCTGCAAGGACACCGTGCTCGACGAGGTCGCCTTTGGCTTGGAGCTTGGCGGCATGGACCGCGCCGAGGCTCTGCGTCGTGCCCAACTCGTCATCGACCGCTTTGGCTTGCCGGCCGACGAGGCGCCTTTCTCGCTTTCGCGCGGCCAGCGACAAATGGTGGCACTCGCCTCCGTCGTGGTCGTAGAGCCCAAAATCGTGGTGCTCGACGAGCCCACGAGCGGCCTTGATTACCGCGAGTGCATGACCGTCATGGAAACGGTGCGTACCATGGCCGAGCGTGGCTGCGCCGTAATCATGGTCTGCCACGACATGGAAGTCGTCTCCGACTTTGCCGAGCGCATCGTAGTAATGGCCGACGGTCGCATCCTCGATCGCGGCCGCACGCACGAGCTGTTCTCGAACATCGAACTCATGCAGCATGCCTACGTTGAGCCGCCCCAGGTCATCGAACTCTCGCGCCGTCTGGCATCTTCCGTCTCGCCCGCTTTTGCGCAGGTGAGCGAGGTCACCGATGTCGTTCGAATTACCAAGGAGATGGTCCACCGTGGTTAACGTCATCGACTACATGCCGGGCGATACGCTGCTGCATCGCCTGAATCCCGTCGTCAAACTGGGCCTCGCCGCCGCCATCATCGTCGGCATCTTTTTGTCCGACACCTACGTGGCGCTGCTGGGCTTTCTGGCGCTCACGCTCGCACTGGGAGCTTACGCCGGCGTCGTCGACCGTCTGTTCTCGCTGCTCAAGTTGCTGATTCCGCTCGCGCTTATCATGCTGGTGCTCCAGCTGGCCTTTATGCGCGATGGCAACGTGGTGTGGAGCTTTATCACCGACACGGGTCTCATCACAGGATCGAAGGCCTGCCTGCGCCTGCTGGGCGTGGCGTTACCACTCATCCTCATGCTCATGGTGACCAAGCTCAACGACCTTGCCAACGCCTGCGTCGAGGTGCTGCACGTGCCGTATCGCTATGCCTTCACCTTTACCACGGCGCTGCGCTTTGTGCCGGTGTTTGGTCAGGAGATGAACGCCATCATGGAGGCGCAGACCGCACGCGGCGTCGAGTACGACACCAAGAACCCCATCAAGAAGCTTAAGCTCATGCTGCCACTGTGTGTGCCACTGCTCATCTCGAGCGTGGGCAAGACCGATGCCACAGCCTTGGCGGCAGAACAGCGCGGCTTCTATCTGCGTACGCGCGCCAGCTCGTACAAGCGCTACCCCATCAAGGGCCTAGACATCGCCGTGCTCATCGTCAGCATCGTCCTCATCGCCATCGGCTTCCTGTTCTAGTTCACCACTGACAGCAACCGCCCAACGCAAAAGGCCTCGGCTCGAACCAAACGAGCCGAGGCCTTTACTGTTTCACCAGATAAAACCTACCAAAATAAACCTGTCCCTTTTTGGCAGGTCGGAAGCTAGAGGCGGTAGGGGGCGCCGCTGCGGATGATGGATTCGCGCACCAGGACATCCATGGCGTCGAGGGTGATCTCGGGCATCTCTCGGTACTTTTGCAGCACCGAGAGCTCGGTGCAGGCCAGAATGACGCGGTCGCAGCCGCTACGGGCGAACTCCCACATCACGCGGTCGAACTTATCCATATCGGGCTCACGTCCGGCCTTCACGTCATCGTAGATAAGCGACATCACATCGTTCTGACGTTTCTCGCTGGGATAGACAACCTCAACACCCGCAGCCTTACATTCGCGTCCGTAGACGCCCGCGCCCACGGTTCCATCGGTTCCCATAATGCCAATCTTGTGCACCGGCTCGGCCGGCATACTCAGGTTGGGGTCGAACTCGCACTCCCCCATCACCGCACCCGCAAGGGCATAGCGCACCGACTCACGCGGCATGTGGATAATCGGCACCTTCGTAAACGACTGGATCTGGTCGTAGAAGTAGTGCGACGTGTTGCAGGGAATGGCAATGTGCGCACAGCCCAGCGACTCGAGTGCCTGGGCACACTCTTTCATGGTCGCCAGCAGCTTGGCATGCTCGCCGGTCTTAATGGCCAACGTGCGGTCGGGCATGGTCGACTTGGAGAGTACCACCATGTCGATATGTTCCTGATCGCAGGCAGCAGCCGTATGACGCACCACCTGGTCGTAGTAATACGACGTGGCCTCGGCGCCCATGCCGCCGATAACTCCCAGCTTTTCCATCGCCGCCTCCTTGGTGACGCTTGCGCAATTGCGCGTATCATACCCGCGCCCGCCCGATGCAAACCGGACGGGCGCCGCGCTCATCTACTTGTAATACGTCTTGAACAGCTTAAAGTGGCGCAGCTTGGTGTGCCACATGCGCAGCCAGCGGTTAAAGACAAAGTCGCCCTTCATAAACGAAGGGTCGGCGCCCTTGCCTTCCTTGTCCAGGCGATGCACCTTAGCGCGCAGCTCGGGATCCTTGACGTACTTGTCGACGACGCCCATGGGGACGACCATCCACAGGGCCTCGTCCTGAGCCGTCACAAACTCCGGCTCAAACGGACGGTTGAACACATACTCGTCCACCACATACTTGGCAACGTTAAAGCCGCTGTTGGTAACGTAGTAGTTGCTGCGGCCCTGGCGCGTGTTGAAATCGAAGAACTTAAACGAGCCGTCGCGCTCGTCGTACTTAACGTCAAAGTTGGAATAGCCCACAAAGTGAAGGTCCTCGAGCAACTTGCGCACGCCGCCCATGAGCTCGTCGTTGGGCTCGGTAATGATACAGGCATGGTTGCCGACACCGTGGGGCTGATGCTCCTCGAGCAGCACATGGCCCAGGCACATCATGCGCACCTTGCCGTTGCGGTCGGAATAGCTAGTGAGCACGCGCATGTACTCGTCGTTGCCGGGCACGCGATCCTGCAAGATCAGATCGTCGGTGTAGCCGCTGGCATACGAATCGCGAATGACCTGTTCCAGCTCGGCGCGGTCGGCAATCTCATAGGCCTTCTTCTGGCCCTCAAATTCGTGCTGCCACCACATGATGCCGTCAGAAGGCTTCAGAATCATCGGGTAAGGAAAATCGATCTGGTCGAGCACTTCGGCAGGCGCCTCACCCTGGGCATTAAGCATCGCCTTGGTAAAGGTAAACGTGTGCGGATAGGGCACGCCATGCTTCTCGCACAGCTCGTAGAAGATCTCCTTCTTCTGGCACTGCTCGAGCATGCTGTAGGGCGCGTAGGGAGCGACGATGTTATCCGCCAGCTCATGAGCATCCTTGGCTTGAGCCACGAGAGCGACATAGTTGTCGCCACAGCCCACAAGGACAATCGTCTTATCGGTATGCGCTTGGGCAATGCCGTTGACGGTTTTGAGCATCACGGGCATGGTATCGATATCCACGTTGGGCGTGTAGTCGATAATCTGGCTGCGGTACGCGGGACCCGTCTGATACTTGCCAAAGACCAGACTCTTGACCTGGTACTCCTCGTAGAAGGCGCGCGCCACCGAATAGGCGTTGATGTCGCCACCGAGCAGCACGGGAATGAACTCGCGCTCTGTAAATTGCAATGCCATGGAAACTTCCTATCATGAACTGCCCACACAACGGGCGGTCTTTGCGCAACTGATTTATTCTAGCGTGCCAAGCCGCCGGCGCCCAAAGCTCCACCGTATCTATGGCAATCGACGCAATCGTCCAGCACGAAGGCCAGCACGAAGACGGCGCTCACCGTTGTATGACAATGGGCAATGAACCTACCGTTGTTGTAGGATTCAGCGTATTGACATCTTCGAGCGAAAGGCGCACACGTGCCCCAAGACCATCCGACCGATAATCCCATCCTCAATGCCGCGAGGCGCGAGCTGGCGGAACGTGCGAAAGCGACCGTTCCCCTGTGCACGGCAAACGACGCCTACAACGGGCCTGCCCGTATCGTCTCAATCAACACGTCGGAGCACAAAGGCACGCGTAAGTCACCCGTCGCCGACGGGCACGACACCGTCATCGAGCAGTTTGGCCTCGCCTCCGATGCGCACGCCGGGCATTGGCACCGTCAGGTTTCCTTTTTGGCCGCAGAGTCCATCCAAACGGCGCAGACGCGCGGGCTCGATGTGCACGAGGGCGACTTTGGCGAGAACTTCACAACCCAGGGCATCAACCTGCTCTCGCTCCCCCTGGGAACGCAGCTCAAGATTGGCAACGATGTCTTGGTCGAAATCAGCCAAATCGGCAAGGTCTGCCACACACGCTGTGCCATCTACTATCTCGCCGGCGACTGCATCTTTCCCCACGAGGGCGTTTTTGGCGTGGTACTAAAGGGCGGAGAGGTCTACGCCGGCGACGATATCCAGGTAATCAAACTCGGCGACGGCTCCTGTTCGTTCACCCCCGCCGAGGCGCTCGAAGAGATTGAGCAGGCTCGTCAGGAGGGCACGCTGTAGTTATAAAACCCCACGTTGAGATGGCTTTTACAGCCCAAAACTCCTCTCAAACAGGGCTCTGTAACGTTAAAGTTGAACTCTATGGTTTCTCAACAATTCGTCATAACTGCAGGTCAAAGCCAAAGCCTCAAGTTCAACTTGACCCTTTGGGACCTTTAAGGTTCAAGTTGAGGTCGAAAGCAGTAGTAGAATACCGTTCGAACCATAACCTACGATTGATTGCAGAGGGACTGGATGCAGCATTCGAATCATCGCACCGCAGCGCTCATTGCGTCGACGCCGGCTCGTATCATCACGAGCGCCGCGCTCGCCGTTGCGCTGACGGCCACGCCGATGCTCTCCCCCGTTGCGGCGTATGCCGCCTCGCAGGCAACGCAGGACCAGCTTTCCGCAGCCCAGCAGAAGATCGAAGCCGCCACGAGCGCCTACAACGACGCCCGCACCAAGCTCGATGACCTGCAAAAGCAGATTGACTCCAATGAGGCAAGCATCGAGGAAATCGAGGCTAAGCTTCCCGAGCAGCAGGCCAAGGCAAGCTCCGCCATGCGCGATCTGTACAAGTATCAGAAGGGCACCAATCCCATCGTGAGCTTCCTGGTCAACGCGCAGAGCCTGGGTGAGTTCATCACGACCTGCAAATACACCAACCAGATCACGAGCTCGAGCGTCGACGAGATCGAAGAGCTCAATAACATGCAAACCGAACTCGAGCAGAACAAAGCCGAGCTCCAGCAAGCCAAGTCTCAGCTTGAGGCAGAGCAGAAAAACGCCGAGGATGCGCTGGCACAGGCCCAGCAGCTCCGCAGCGAGGCACAGGCAAAAGCCGAGCAGGAAAATGCCGCCGAGCTTGCCAAGCTTGAGGCCGATAAGGCCGCTGCCGCCGAGAAGCTCTCGGGCGAGGGCGTAAGCGGCAGCAATTCCAGCAGCCAGGCCACCAACACCAACACCACCATCGACACCACGGTGAACAACGCCAATACCGGTAGCTCCGATTACGATTCGTTCATTAATGAGTGGACGAGCCGCATCGACAATTATCTCGCCGGCTCCCCCATGGCAGGCCAGGGCTATAACTTTGCCGTCGCCGCTTGGAATACCGGTGTCGACCCCCGTTGGTCCCCCGCCATCGCCTGCATCGAGAGCACCAAGGGTGCTTATTGCGCCAATTCTTACAACGCCTGGGGCTGGAGTGCACGTGGCGGCGGCTGGCGCAGCTTTGGCAGCTGGAGCGAGGGCATCTCCGCTCACGTTGCCTATCTGGGCGCCAACTACGGCTCCACCCTTACCCCGGCTGCGGCCAAAAAGTACTGCCCGCCCACGTGGCAGGACTGGTACAACAAAGTCGCCGCTCAGATGAACCGCATCTAAGTGCAACTGCAAAGGGCCCCAACGGGGCCCTTTTCTTTAGGTAGCGGAGGTATCGACGACGCCGGTCGCATTGGCAACCGCGACTATGACGATCATGCATAGGAGCAGCACACCCAATGCCTTGAACCAGAGTTTCGCGAGTTTCTTGCCGCGATAGCTGTCGAGCAGTGCGAATCGCCGACGAAGACGGCGCTTATCGAGCAGCGCAAAATGCATAAGCACCATAAGGCCATCGACAAAGATAAAATACTCGATTACGAGAAGCCACGTCGGGTAGCTTTGGTTTGCTCCCGTGGGGTGAAAGACGGCAAAGTGACTTCCTGCAAAGAACACAAGCAGCGAAAAGCAGACGAGTGTATTCCAAATGCGCCCCAGAGACTCCGGAACGCGAGAGAGCAGACCGCATGCAGCGGAGGCGGCAGGCCCAGGATGCCCTGTGGGGTTCTTGAGCCCTTGGGGCGTCAACACCGTCTCCGATGCCGGAGTACGGACAGGCGCAGGAGGCCGCACGGGGCGACTCAGGTCGTATGCCGCGCGCGTCGCCCGTCCCAACGCTTCCGCACTCGCAAAACGTTTGGCCGGGTCAAGCGCCATCGACATGCAGATGACATCGGCAAGTGGAGTGGGAATGCCGCGCGCCTCGCATTGCTCGCGCATGTCGAGCCCTGGTTTAGGGTCGACTCCCGTCAAGCAGAAGAACAACAGGGCGCCAAGTGCGTAGACATCGCTGCGCACGCTCGTCTGCCCAAACCCGTACTGCTCGGGCGGCGCATAGGGTCGCGTGCCAAACTTGACGGTGTCGGCATCGGCGCCATCGCGCCATACGCGGGCGATTCCCAAGTCGATAATCACCAGCGATGAAAATGTCAGGCCGTCATCAAGCGTATAGTTGGCACCTGTCACGATGATATTCGACGGCTTGAGGTCGCGATGGATCACCGGCGCCGGCGTCTCCCCCGCCATTGCAAAACCGGCGTGGAGCTCGCCCACGGCATCGCATAGGGCAGGATACAATTCACGCACATAATCGGGAGTGGCTCCCAGACGGTCCACCAGCGCCCCGAGTGTCTCCCCTTCGATGTATTCCATAACCACGTTGAGCTCGTCGCCCACACGACGACAATCGACGATTCTGGGCAGGTGCTCAAAACGCCTGCCTGCCCGCTGGGCGGCAAACAGACGCTCGTATGCCCCGCCGATTTGAGCCGAAGCATCGATGCGTTTACGGACAAAGGGGCCGAGCGAACCACCGCCGGTTCCTTCAAAGTACACGAGCTCGGTTGTTTCAACGGACGAGCGCTTAAGTACACGCTCCACGCGATAGCTGTCGTCGCGATCGAGCGACGCCAGGTGCTCGGCAAGCGCTGCGGTCAGCTCGTCATTGGAATATGTTGGGGTCTGAGTATCCATAGCCTCCATCATAGCGCAGGGCGCAGACACCCCATGGCATCCGCGCCCCGTTCGTTTGCATCGTTGTTCGACAGCTCCGCCGGCTCAGATATCAGCCGCTAACTCACCGTCTCCTCGCCAAAGCGATACAGTTCCTCGTTGACCTTTTGGAGGCTGCACCCGCGATCGATGCAAAAGATGATAATCGCATCGCGGCGGTCCTTGCAGTTAAGGACGCTTACCCCGGCAGCCGTCAGCGCACGGTTGGTCTCTTTGAGCGTCAGCGCCATCGCAAAGGCAATCTGCAGCACCTTATTGCGACTCGGATGACGCGCACCGGTAAAGATCTGATAGCCAAAGGTCTCATTGAGATCGGCCATACGAACCACGCGCGAGCGCTCCAAGCCCTTTTCCTGCAGTAGCTGCTTCAGGTAGTCCGAAAGCGACGGGGTGGCAAAGTCGTGCTCCTTGATATAGCCATCGATGTTTGGCGCGTCGAGAAGCTCATTGAGTAACTCGTCAGTCAGCTTTTTATCGGGCATACGACTTCACCTCCCCCAGTGCATGCAACATGCTAGAAACCGCTTACGTCCGAACGCTCCCAGCTAGCAACCTGGTCGGGAGACACCGTACCCAGCGCCTCGAACTTCCAGGAGCCGCCCGCCTTCAGATGATTGGTGTTTGCAAGAGCCGTTCCAACCTGGTTGCCATCGGCATCATACAGAACATATTCAATCTGAATGTAGCTCTTTTCCTTATCCGTGTTATTGGTCAGCGTGCCCGTGATCTTATAGGTAAACTGATTGGAAGTGTCTTCAGCCTCGTCAGCAATGGTATACGGTTCTTGCGGTTCTTTTTGCTCCTCAGCCTGCTGTGTCGTCTCGGCAGGTTTTGCCGAATCGCTCGCAGACGAATCGGTTGAGTTGCCGCCCATAGAGCCCACGGCACCGACAATAACCAGCACCACAATGATGCCTAGGACAATCTTGCCGATCGGCTTCTTTCCCTCTTTTGCCATTATTCATCCTTCCTACGATCCGGCTACCGTGCCGGCACACAGCACATCGTAGGAAGGATTATACTTGAATTCATTAGCTGAGAGCTAAGGTTGCGGTAAACGGCCAATGCAGTTATCCAAACGCCGAGCAAACGCACTTTGCGCGACCGTCTGCCGGCAGCGCATCAACCCACCGTGACGGATTCCCCGGTAAAGGCACTAATCATCAACAGGATAAAGAAGGCCAAATAGCTGATGCTCAGCAGGTAGGCGATGACCAAAAAGGCAATCCATCCTACATTGGTCTTACCGTCGGCGCGGCGCTGTTCACGACTGCGATAAAGCCAAATCGTCACGCCGATGGCAGTGATAAACAGCACAAGTGCTGCCGCGGCCAGTCCAGCAAGCGCAAACATCACGCCAATGCTCACAGCAATAACCGGGAGCAGCAGCAAACCGCACCCGCATCCACCCGGACTATATACGGCAGACTGTCGGCGTCGCCTCATCGTCACTCCATCACAAGCAATCGTTTGTAGACATCGAGGCCTTTGAGAAGAATCTCCTCGTCAAAGAGCATGGTATCGGTATGCAGAGCGCTCATCGCATAGGCTGGGCAGTCATCAGCGTCGATCGGGTTTTCTTGTCCTTCTGGCACGCCCGTGCCCAGCAAGAAGAACACGCCCGGCAGATGGCGCTGATAGAAAGCAAAGTCCTCGGCAATTAACAGCGGCTCGTCCACAAGTTGCAGCTCGGACAAGGCAGGCGCAATGCAGGCAAACAACTCGGGGTCGTTATCGACCGGTGGATAGCCCTCGGCGAAGTCGAGATCATACGTGCAGCCCGTTGCGGTGCACGCTTCGTCGAGCACACGGCGCACGCCCTCGCGCGCACGGTCGAACATAGCGTCTGTAAACACGCGCAAGCTACCAGCAACATGGGCCTCCCCCGCCACCGCATTGCAGACGGTACCGGCCTGCAGCAGACCAAACTTGCCGATACAGGGCTCGTCGGTGCCCAGCTCGTCCATCAGTTCGCGCTCGGCAACCAAAAACTTCGCCGCCGCCAACGCGGCATCGTGCGACTCCTCAACCGGCACACCATAAGTCTTAGCGATATGGATGCTCGTCCCGTGAATATGAATGTGTGTCTCACTCGAACGCGCCAGCAGCGGACCGGAACAACTCGCCAACGTGCCGGCAGGCAGATCGGGCCACACATGGAAGCCAAAAATGCGGTCAGCCCCATAGCGCTCGAACACACCGCTCTCGCATACCGTCTTGGCACCACCGGTCGTTTCCTCGGCCGGCTGGAACACAAAGAGAACGTTGCGCCTAATGGCGCCCGGCTGCTCGCGAATCGTACGGTCGACATACGTCGCGGCGGCAAGTGCCATGGCCATGTGTCCGTCATGTCCGCAAGCGTGCATCTTGCCGGGATGGGTCGAGGCAAAGGCCGCTCCCGTCGCCTCCGCGATGGGCAGCGCATCCATATCGGCGCGAATCGCTGTGGCATGCGCGGCACCAACGCCGGCGTCGAAGAAAGCGCAGACGCAGCTGGGGCACGGATGGGTCACCTCGCAAGCGAGCGGTGCCAACACGCCCTCGATATAGGCAATGGTTTGCGGAAGATCGAAATCGAGCTCCGGAATGCGATGCAGGTCGCGACGATAGCGACGAAGTTCTTGGAGCTCGGTCATAAAGGATCCTTCCATGGGGCATATCCATTCGCACAATATTGTGATGCAGAATTGTGACGCCCTTGTTTCTAACATATCCCTGCATTTTTTAAACGTTATATACGAATACTCTTGTTTGGTAAAGTGCAACGTGATAGGGTCTTTACCACTTGATAGAGGCGCGGGCACGAAGAGCCGCGGGCGAGCCGGCAGGCTTTGACCCCGTGGGGAGGCGAAACCCGCCGAACTGGGTTTTTCGGGCACGAACAACCTGGTGGGCCTGTGGGAAACACCCACAGGACTGTCTGCAGCAATGCGGGAGCGCTATCCGGACATTGGGTCCACGCTATGCGGATTCGATGCGCAGATGGCGCCGTCTGGATAGCGAGGTTTACGGGACATGGCATTGACCCCCAACGAGGCATATGCGGCCAAGCAGCCGTTTGTGGACAAGGAGACACTCGAGCATATCGTCGAGCAGTTCCCCACGCCGTTTCATCTATACGACGAGGCGGGCATCCGCCGCAACATGCAAGAAGTGCGCGACGCCTTTGCATGGAACCCGGGCTTTAAGGAATACTTTGCCGTCAAGGCCAACCCCAACCCGGCGCTCATCTCCATTCTCAACGAATACGGCTGCGGCTGCGATTGCTCGAGCTATACCGAGCTCATGATCGCCCGCTCGCTGGGCATCACGGGACACGACATCATGTTCTCTTCCAACGACACGCCGGCTGCCGACTTTGAGCTCGCCAACAAGCTGGGTGCCATCGTCAACTTTGACGACATCAGCCACATCGAGTTCTTTGAGCGTGTTGCGGGGCCCATCCCCAAGACGGTCAGCTGCCGCTTTAATCCAGGCGGTCTGTTCCAGCTCTCCAACGGCATCATGGACAACCCGGGCGACTCCAAATATGGCATGACCACCGAGCAGCTCTTTGAGGCCTTCCGCATGCTCAAGGCCAAGGGCGCCGAGAATTTTGGCATCCATGCCTTCCTTGCCAGTAACACCGTCACTAACGACTACTATCCCAAGCTCGCACGCATCCTCTTTAAACTTGCCGTGCGCCTGGAGCGCGAGACCGGCGCACATGTCGCCTTTATCAATCTGTCCGGCGGTGTGGGTATCCCCTACCTGCCCGAGCAGCAGGCTAACGACATTCACGCCATCGGTGAGGGCGTACACGCAGCCTACGACGAGATTCTGGTCCCCGCCGGCATGGGCGATGTGGCGATCTGCACCGAGATGGGTCGCTTTATGATGGGCCCCTACGGATGCCTGGTCACCAAGGCCATCCACGAGAAGCAGATCTACAAGGACTATATCGGCGTGGACGCCAGTGCCGTCGATCTGATTCGTCCTGCCATGTATGGCGCTTACCACCACATTACGGTGATGGGCCAGCCGGGTGGCGACGACAAGACCACAGTGCCCGTCACGAACACGTACGACATCACGGGCAATCTGTGCGAGAACAATGACAAGTTCGCCATCGACCGCGAGCTTCCGCATATCGACATGGGCGACCTGCTCGTGATTCACGACACCGGCGCGCATGGCCACTCTATGGGCTACAACTACAACGGCCGCCTGCGCTCCGCCGAGGTCCTGCTGCGCCCCGATGGCTCGGCAGACCTCATTCGCCGCGCCGAGCGTCCGGGCGATTACTTTGCCACGCTCGACGTGCTGCCGTGCGGCCGCGAGCTGCTGGCCAAATCGCGCGCCGAAAGCGCCCGCCGTCGCGCTCAGGACGAGCGCCTAGCAGTCGCCGCCAAATGGAACAAACGCGTCCAGATCGCGGAAGCGAAGGAGAAGAACATGGATATCCGCAATCTCGAGGGCTCAATCGTCGCCCTTGTCACGCCGTTTAAAAAGGACGGCAGTGTCGACTTTGACGCGCTTGAGCGCCTTATCGATTTCCACCTGCAAAATGGCACTGACGCCATCCTCACCCTGGGCACCACCGGTGAGAGTGCCACGATGACCGATGACGAGGACAACTCCGTCGTCGCCGCTGTGGTCAAGCATGTTGCAGGACGCGTCCCCGTTATTGCCGGCTCGGGCTCCAACTCCACGCAGACCATGCTCACCAAGTCGCTCACCTATCAGGGCCTGGGCGCCGACGGTCTGCTGCTCATCACCCCCTACTACAACAAGTCCAATGAAGAGGGTACCTATCAGCACTTTAAGACCGTCGCCGATGCCGTGGACATCCCCTGCATCCTGTACAACATCCCCGGCCGCTGTGGCTGCGGCATCAGCGAGCGCAACGTAGAACGCCTGGCCGCGCACCCCAACATCATGGGTATTAAGGAGGCCTCGGGCAACGTCGCCTACGCGGCCAAGATCGCCCACCTGCTGTCAGACGACTTCCGCATGTACTCGGGCGAGGACGCGCTTACCGTACCGCTCATGAGCCTGGGCGCCTCGGGCACCATCAGCGTGTGGGCCGATGTTCAGCCGCAGCTCGTGCACGACATGTGCCGCGCCTATCTGGACGGTGACGTGGCACGCGCCCGCGATATCCAGATTGCCGGCCAGCCGCTCATCAATGCCCTCTTTAGCGAGGTCAACCCCATCCCCGTCAAGGAAGCGCTCGCCCAGATGGGCATGATCGAGGCAAACTACCGTATGCCGCTGTGCCCCATGGCAGACGACACGCGAGCCGCACTTACCGATGCTCTGAAGGGAGCTGGTCTGCTTGATTAAGACCGTCATTATGGGAACGGGCCGCATGGGCTCGCTCATCCGCACCACCGCCGAGGGCGTTGTCGACGCCGCCAGTCAACCCGTTTTTGATATCGTGGCCCAGATTGGCTTCGATTTGAGCAAGCTCGAGAACGCACCGGCTGCCGATGTGATTATCGACTTCTCGAACGTCGCGACCTTCGACGCCGTCGTCGCCTATGTCGAGCGCACGGGCGCGGCGTTGGTCTCGGGCACCACAGGCTACACCCCCGAGCAGATGGACCGCCTGCGTGAGCTGGGCCAGAACACCCGCGTTATGCACTCGGGCAATTACTCCATCGGTATCGCAGCCCTGCGCCATCTGGTAGCGCAGGCTACACGCGAGCTGCCCGGCTTTGACTGCGAAATCGTCGAGACGCACCACAACCAAAAGGTCGATGCCCCCAGCGGCACTGCCAAGCTACTGCTCGATGCCGTCGTCGAAGCTGAGCCCGAGGCAGGCTACCACCCCGTCTATGGCCGCGAGGGCATGTGCGGCGCGCGTGACCCCAAGGAGATCGGTATGCACTCGCTGCGCGGCGGCACCGTCGCCGGCGTGCACGAGGTAAGCTTTTTCGGCCAGGACGAGGAGGTCACGCTCACGCACCGCGCCACGAGCCGTCAGATCTTTGTCAACGGCGCCCTGGCAGCCGCGCAGAAGCTCGTCGCCCGCGAACCCGGCTTCTATACGTTCGACCAGGTCATGTTTGCCTAACCAGGTATCAACCGAACCCGCCCAAAGGAGAGATAGCAAATGAGCAACGCAGCCGAGATGGATGCACAGGAGATTATCAACTACATCGCCACCGCGCCCAAAAAGACGCCCGTCAAGCTGTACGTGCGCGAGAAGCCCGGCATGAAGGTTGCCTGGGGCGACGCACATGTCTACGGCGGTCGTCGCGGCAAGACCGTCTTTGGCGACTGGGATGAGCTTAAGGCCATCCTGGACGCCAACGCCGATTCCATCGATTACTACGACGTGGAGAACGATTGCCGCAACTCCGCCGTGCCCATGCTCGACCTTAAGGGCATCAACGCCCGCATCGAGCCGGGCGCGATCATCCGCGACCGCGTCGAGATTGGCGACCGTGCCGTCATCATGATGGGCGCCATCATCAACATCGGCTCCGTTATCGGCGAGGGTTCCATGATCGATATGGGCGCCGTGCTAGGCGGCCGCGCCACCGTGGGCAAGAACTGCCACATCGGCGCTGGAACCGTGTTGGCAGGCGTCGTTGAGCCCGCAAGCGCCACGCCCGTCATCATCGAAGACGACGTCATGATCGGCGCCAACGCCGTGGTCCTGGAGGGCGTACGCGTGGGCAAGGGCGCTGTTGTTGCCGCCGGCGCCGTGTGCGTCGAGGATGTCCCCGCCGGTGCCGTCGTGGCCGGTGTCCCCGCCCGCGTCATCAAGATGCGCGACGAGAAGACCGACAGCAAGACCGGCCTGGAAGAGGGCCTGCGCCAGCTTTAATAGTTACGGCGTTTTACCAAACGCCGTAACGACCCGACGCTGCAAACGCCCCTAGGCGGCAATCTGACGTTCAATCGTCGGGCATGACCAGAAGGTCAATGCCCTCCTCTTTCGCGTCACCTTGCTCGCCTAGGGGCGTTTTCGCTCATATGACCCAATCCGCTGTCAAGAGCCACAATGGCCCCGCCGACCGCTTGCAATCGGTCGGCGGGGCCTGCCGTTAACCCGTCCCGGTCCGCCCCCGGCATGTCGTCGACGCCTTCGGCTCAGTCTCATATCCGCGGATACCG
>CABRIB010000037.1 GCA_902470915.1 uncultured Collinsella sp.
GGAAAGAAGCTGCGCCGCGGGGGAGGCGACCCAAATGGCTTTCTCATATCGTCTTGTTTAATCACCATGATTATTTTGCTTAAAGCAACAACGTTCCCGCTCGATGTAACCACCGAATCAAAACGTGTACATCAGCCACCAAAATCGACATTTTTCGACATGTTTGGAGGCTGATGTACACGAATGCGAAATCCCCGCCGCCTAAAAGCGCCCTCCACATGTCTGGACTCTCTATGCTTACGCTGGATAGACATCGCCGGAACGGGTATAGTATCGAAAGTTTTGTCGTTAACCAGCGGGGGAGTCCTGTGGGCATCAAAAAGAAGATCAAAAAGGAGCTTATCGGCACTTCCGATTACCCGTCGAATAAGATCTTTACGATCTCCAATTTCATCACCTTTACGCGCCTGATCCTCACCCTGGTATTTCTGTACCTGTTTGCGACGGATAACAACCGCGTCATCGCCATCGTTATCTACGCCGTTGCCGCCTCCACCGATTGGATGGACGGTCAGATCGCTCGCATGACTAAGACGGTCTCGTGGCTCGGCAAGGTCATGGATCCCATTTGCGACCGAGCGCTGCTGTTCACCGGCGTACTTGGACTGGTGGTCCGCGGAGAGCTGCCCATCTGGGTCTGCGTGCTCATTATTGGCCGCGACATCTATCTGGGCATCGGCACGCTTATCGTGCGTCATTATCACCGTCGCCCCATCGATGTCGTCTTCCCCGGAAAGATTGCCACAGCGCTGCTCATGACCGGCTTCTCGCTCATGCTGCTCGGTTTCCCCGTTGTTGACGGCCTGCATCTTTTACCTTCAACCCTTAAGGCCTTCACGGGCCTCAACGGAAGCTCGGTGCCCCTCGGCATCTTCTTTGTGTACGGCGGCGTGATCTTCTCCATGCTCACGGCTGTCATCTACTCCATTAAGGGCGGAGTGGCCATTAAACAGGCTCTCGCGCATCCCGAGGACGAGGACATCGACTTTCTGAACCCTGAAATCGAAGACTGATTCGTTGGGGTATGATTACGTACGGTTCATTATTTGCGGCACGTCCGCGATAAGTTAGGGGTTGTCATGGACAACATGGTTAACAATATGCCTCAGAATGATAAGACTGCTGACGCTACCTGCGTATTCCGCGTGCCTTCAAGCGACGTCACCGTTCCCGACCTCATGGCCAACGTGCGCATCACCGCCCCCGTTCTGTCCATCGTCAAGGGTCCGCAGACGGGTGCCGCTTTTGAGCTCGAGGACGACGTGACCACTATCGGCCGCGATCCTGCAAACGGCATCTTCCTCAACGACATGACCGTTTCCCGCAGCCACGCGCGCATTATTCGCGAGGGCCTAGGCGCTCGCATCGAGGACTTAGGTTCGCTCAATGGCACCTGGGTCGACGGTGCCATCGTCAATGCAGCCCCGCTGCACGACGGTTCTTCCGTCCAGATCGGTACGTTTACGCTCATCTACCACGAGAGCACGCCGGAGCGCATCGAAACCGGTGAGTAGGGCATGGCCGAACGCAACTATCTGAGTATCGGCCAAGTCGTCAACCTACTTCGAGGCGCATACCCCGATCTTTCGAACTCAAAAATTAGATTTCTAGAGGATGAGGGGCTCATTACCCCTCATCGTACGCCAAAGGGATACCGTCAGTACTCCAAGGAGGACGTTGATCGCCTGGAGGTCATTCTGCACCTGCAGAAGACCCGCTATATGCCACTCAACGTGATTAAGCAGCGCTTGGAAAACGCCACGGACCTGTCAACGCTCGCCTACGAGGTGGGCTTGCTGTCCGATGTTCCGCTCAAGACGGAGCCCAAGGAGACTAAGCAAAAGCTGCATCCCATCGAGACCATTCCCGATATGCTGGGCGTCGAGATTTCGTTTATCCGCTCGCTCGCCGAAAACGACCTCATTCGCATCATCAAAAGCCCGCAGAACCGCGAGCTCGTCGATGGTCGCGATTTTCCGATCATCCGTTACTGCTCCGAGCTGTCGCGCTTCCATATCGAGCCACGCAACCTGCGTCAGTACGTGTCTTCCGCTAACCGCGAGTCCTCGATGTTTGAGCAGGTGCTCGTGAGCATGCTCGGAATGGATACCTCCGATGACGAGCGCGACGCCAAGCTCGAGCGTGCGTTTAAGAAGCTTCACGACCTGACGGAGGGCGTGCACACCGCGCTGCTCAAGAACCGCGTTTTTGAGTCGCTCAACGCCGTGGTCGAGGACGCCGACATCGATGCACTCGATGAGGAAATCACGCGTTCCGAGTCCACCAAGGCCAAAAACGAAGAGCCAGCCGCGCCTGTTTCGCACGAGGATTCTCTCGTAAAGCCGCTCAAAGTCGTCGCCCCTTCGCAATCCGGCGCCGCCACCGCGGGCAAATAACCGCTGCTGAAATTTCGGCAATCCATGAAAGGTCACGCCATGTATGACTTCGAATCTCATATCGTCGATATTCCCGACTATCCCGAACCCGGAGTCGTATTTAAGGACATCACGCCACTCTTTGGCAATCCCGAGGCTCTCAAAGCCATGACCGATGCCCTCGCCGAGCACTTTGCCGGCATGGGAATCACCAAGGTCGTGGGTCCCGAGGCTCGCGGCTTTATGGTTGGCGTACCGGTGGCTGTAGCCCTTGGCGCCGGCTTTGTTCCCGCACGTAAACCGGGAAAGCTGCCGCGCGAGACCGTGAGCCAGAGCTACGAGCTCGAGTACGGCACCGATTCAATTGAGATCCATGCCGACGCTATCAGCTCTAAAGATACCGTGTTGATTCTGGACGACTTGGTCGCGACGGGCGGAACCGTCGAGGCAACAGGTAAACTGGTGCGAGATATGGGCGCAAAGCTTGTCGGTTATGGTTGTATCCTTGAGCTTGCGTTTCTCAACCCGCGCGAGAAGCTCACGCCGTCTGATGACGATGTGGAGCTCTTTAGCCTGGTGACGGTGGACTAGCCGTTACCCTTAGTTACTGGAAAGGAAGCTACATGCGCACAGCAAACACGCACAAAAACATGGCACGCTGCGCTGCTACGGCAACCCTCGCTTGTGTTTTGGGCTTGGGCCTCGCGGCTCCTGCCTACGCCGATACCGCATCCGACCTTGCCGCTGCTCGTACGAAGCTCGAGCAGATCGGTACCCAAACCCAGCAGATTTACGATGAACTCGCCACGCAGACGCAGGCGCTCGATCAGACTGCTGGCGAGATCACGCAAAAGCAGCAGGAGATCGCCGATGGTCAGGCCAAGCTCTCGACCTATGTCGCCGGCGAGTACAAAACCGGCGGTCTGAGCCTGCTTCAGGTTCTGACGGGCGTCGATGACCTGAGCGATATGCTCAACCGTCTGTTCTACTACGGCAAAGTTTCCGATAAGCAGGCTCAGACCATTCAAGAGGTCAAGGAGCTCAAACAGCAGCTCACCGATAAGCAGGCCGAGCAGGAAAAGAACGTCGCCACCACGCAAAAGAAGGTCGACGAGCTTAACGCCCAGCAGGCTGAAGCACAGAACGTCGTAAACTCTCTGGATTCACAGCTGCAGGCTGAGCTTGCCGCTGAGGCCGAGGCCAACGCCGCGCTGCAGGCCGGCATCAACGCCAGTACCGCCGAGAAGGCCACGGTGAGCAACGAGACTGCCGGTGCGACCGAGAACACCAACAACGGTGGCCAGACCAGCAATAACAACAACCAGGGCGGCAACACTCCGGCTCCTACGCCGGCACCTGCTCCGACACCGCAGCCCTCCACGCCTGCCCCGGCTCCGACGCCTTCTGCTCCGAGCCAGTCCGTCGATGGCGGTTCTGTTGTCTCGCGTGCATACAGCAAGCTTGGTTGCGCCTATTCCTGGGGCGGAATTGGCCCGAACAGTTTCGACTGCTCTGGTTTTGTTAGCTATTGCCTCACTGGTCGCTATTGCCGCCTGGGCACCACGGGCACCTTTATGGGCTGGACGCGTGTGTCCGATCCGCAGCCCGGTGACGTTGTGGTCAACTCGTACCACACCGGCATTTACATCGGTGGTGGTCAGATGATTCATGCTTCCGACTACAACACGGGTGTTATCATCAGCTCCGTTGCCGCCGGCATGAACAACAACTACATTTTCGTGCGCTACTAAGTATTCAGATAAAGCAAACGGATATGGACCTCGTGGCTTTGAGTCATGGGGTCCATTCTTTTGCCTTTAGTGCAGTCCGCTATCTAGTTTTGAATACTAGATAGCGGCCCAATCGGTCTGCAAGATGGCTATAATTGAATGGGAACGATTAGAAAGGACCCTCTATGAGCTGGGCACTTATCTCCGATTCAAGCTGCAACCTCCGCGATTGGCAACCGATCGCACCCCATACCACCTTTGCATTTGCTCCCCTCAAAATTCGAGTGGGGGAGCGTGAATTCGTCGATGACCTTTCGCTCGATGTTCATGAGCTCAACTGCGCTGTTCAGGCGGAGACGAATGCCTCTTCGAGCGCTTGTCCCAGCGTGGGGGAGTGGGCCGAGCTCTTCAAATTGGCAGACAAGACCATCTGCATGCCGATCTCTGAGGGCGTGTCGGGCAGCTACAACGCGGCAGCCACGGCTCGCGATATGGTTCTTGCCGAGGAGCCCGACCGACAGATTCATCTAGTCAATTCACGCGCAGCTGGCGGCAAAATGGACCTCATTTTCTTGCTGTTCGACCGCTATCTTGCAAGCAATCCGAATGTCTCATTCGAGGATGCTTGCGCATACTTCGATAGCCTTGAACAGAACAGCAAAATCCTCTTCAGTTTGTGCAATTACGAAAACCTCGCCAAAGCCGGACGTATCCCTAAGGCAGCCGGTGTCATTGCCAACAAGCTCAATATCCGCATTTTGGGCACGGCGAGTGAGGCCGGTAAAATCGAACTCGTCGGGCACACGCGTGGCGAAAAGAAGATGCTCAACAAGATCATCGACACTATGGAAGCCGAGGGCTTTACGGGCGGTGAGGTCATCATCGATCACGTTGAGAACGAAGCTGGAGCCCAGGCGCTTACTGATCGCATAGTCGAACATTGGCCCGGCTCCAAGACCATCATCATGCCCTGCAACGGCCTGGATTCCTATTACGCCGAGATGCACGGCCTGATCATCGGCTACGGCATGGGCGTAGCTTCGGGCAAATAAAGTCCAACCAAGCAAAAAAACGGGCGGGACAAAGCGACAGATGGCTCTTTGTCCCGCCCGTTTTATACGTCGGCTAGCTATTAAACCCGTTGAACTTGAGATAGCTCATCAAGTAAGCCTTCGAAACAAAGGATGAAACCGCGCTGCGCACAAGCAGCGACTCACGCGTTACCTGATGCGCCGTATCGGGAACCGGCGTCTGCTCGACGGAAAACGCCGAACGAATCGATGCCTCGAGCTGATCGACCACATAATCAAAGGCCGTCGGGGCATCGTAGCTCAAACGCTGAATGTTAAAGAGTGCCTGCACCGCAGCAATAGGTAGCACCTGCTTAAAGATGCAGATAGCGATCAGGCGGGCAATCTGCTCGCGGCCATATTGCTTTTTGACCGGAGCAGGCACCAGGCCGACCTTCACGTAGTTATTGATCATCGATGGCGTAATGACAGGCTGCTCAACGCAAATGGACAGCGGCTCCATCCACAGCGCAACATACTCAATAACCTGGTCGCGGTAGAGCGTCACATTGGGCAACTGGTTATAGCGCGGCAGACTCAACGTATTAAGTTTGCGCACGATATCGGACTGAATAAATGCATCGGGCAGCACAGTGGGCTGAATATCCTCAGGCTTAATGCTGACCGATGTATCGGACATCGGGATAACGCGTTTGGCGTGGTTCATAAGGATCCTCCGTTCATTAGCTATATTGTATTCTAGGTTATCTAGTTTTGCATACCATATAGCCGGCAAGTAAAAGTGGTTGGACAGCACATTGATGCACCGTCCAACCACTTTGTTTTAAAGATAGCAACCTTACATAAGATATATTATCGTACTTATCCACGGAGAAATGCGTATGCGCTGGTTGCCGCTATGGCTCCATCAGAAACGGCAGTCACAACCTGGCGTAAACGCTTGGAACGGATATCGCCAGCGGCAAATAGACCTGGCGTGCGGGTCGCCATGGATTCATCAGTCAGAATGCCGCCATCAGGCGCCAGATCGACTAGATGCTCAACAAGTTCGGTATGGGGTTGCGTCCCGGTAAAGACAAAGATGCCAAACGAGCCGGGCTCAAATGACTCGGTATGAATTTCCCCGGATGAATTGTCCTTAAAGGCGATCGTCGTTGGCATGGCTTCACCCGAGAGCTCCACAATACTAGTTTGGTACCTAACTGAAATATTATCTATTGCAAGAACTTTTTGAACCACACCATCGGGGGCACGGAACTGATCGCGGCGCAAAACGATGGTCACGCTGCTGGCGATTTCTGACAAGAACAGAGCTTCCTCGCAGGCAGCATTGCCGCCGCCGATGACAAAGACCTGCTTGCCGCGAAAGAACATGCCGTCGCACGTCGCGCAATACGAAACGCCGCGACCGCGATACGTATCCTCGCCAACAAAACCAGCAGATCGCGGCGTGGCACCCATGCACGCAATGACGCTCTTGGACAACGTATCGCCCATATCGTGATGCACCGTAAACAGCGCTGCATCGGCATCGTAATCTATACCCGAAACCATGCTCCATGCGACCTGTGCTCCCAGGCCCTCTGCATGTTGCTGAAAACGCTCGCCGAGTTCGGCGCCACTCAAGAGCGGAATGCCCGGATAGTTCTCGACTTCATTGGTCGTGGCGATCTGTCCACCCGACATGCCCTGCTCAATAACAGTCGTCGTCAGGTTGGCACGCGCAGCGTAAATGGCGGCAGCATAGCCCGCGGGGCCTCCACCGATAATCGCAACATCAATCGGCTGATCGGTAGTCATGAAGAATCCTCTCGTCGAAACGTTGTCGTTCTTTGCGCTCATACCCAAATTTACGTGAACATGACACTCATGCACTACAATGATAAATCGCATAACAAAGCTGAAGGGGAGTTATCGATGGATCAAACGCAGACGGGCAATAGCGCTCCCCTGCCCATGCAAGCCACTCCCCAACCGGAGCAAATGACCGTTTCACCTGCACAAAAACCCCTGGTAACCATTGTGCACGCATCGGTTGGATCGGGCCACAAAGCCGCCGCCAACGCGATTGCACAAGCATTTGACCTTATCCGCGGCACCAAGGGAATCCCTGAGGATATTGAAATTGAAGTGCTCGATATCCTTGATTTTGGACGTATTAAATTCGACGGCAATAAGACCGCGGCTTCTTTTACGGGAGCCACACGCCCCATTTACGACCTGACCTGGCGATATACGCTTACGGGACATCTTCTCTGGGGTGGCGGCACGGCATGGTCACGTATTATGTTCCCTGCCTTCAACGAATATGTCCGCACCCGCAGGCCCATAGCCGTGGTTGCAACACACATTACGGCAGCCAACGTCGCTGTGGGCGCCCGCGTAATTACGGGTATCGATTATCCGGTCATCTGCGTACCAACAGACTATGAAGTCGAAGGCTTTTGGCCCCACAAGGACACTGACCTGTTCTGCGTGGCCAACGAGTTTATGGCCGAAACGCTGCGTCCCCGCAAAGTTCCCGAGTCAAAGATCCGCATAACGGGCATCCCCATCCGAGCCGGTTTCGATACCGATTACAAACGCGAGGATGAGCTGAGCAAGTTCAATCTCCCCATAGACAAAACCGTCGTATTGGTGATGGCCGGCGCCAGTTTGCCCCAACCATACGTGCGTTTCCGTGCCGCGATGGACCACACGCTCCCCTTCCTGCGCAGCTTTGAAGACATGCACTTTGTCTTTTTACCGGGCAAAGATAAGGAATACGCCGCCCGACTCAAGACGCTCTTCGACGCCATGAAGCTCGACAACGTCACGGTTCTGGACTACGTGTACGACATGGCGGCCCTCATGCACGGCTGCGACCTGGCAATCCTCAAATCAGGCGGACTCACCGTCACCGAGTGCCTGTGCGCGCATCTACCGATGATCCTGCTGGGCAAGTCCTATGGCCAGGAAAAGGCCAACACCACAATGCTCACCGGCATGGGCGCCAGCATGCATGTCACCACCGCACGCGAGCTCATCGTGACGTTGCGCCACCTGCACGACCATCCCGAGTCGCTCAAGGCGCTGCTCATCAATGGCGAAGTCCTGCGCCGTCCACGCGCAGCCGAGGATATCGCCATCGCAACCATGGAGCTTGTAGGCAAGCCCCAAAAGCGCAAACGAGCCTTCTGCCGCTTCTACTGGGGCGGAAAACCTGCGCATATCCGCTAGCGTCTTAATGTCCGCTGCTCGGCGGGAGCCGCCCATATATCATTCCATGCTCAAACATTCTCGCTGCGCTGCGAAACTGCGCGTGGAACGATATATGGGCGGCTCCCGCCGAGCAGCTACGTTTACGTGCTAGCAGTTACACCAGGTTCCCCACCACTAGAACCTGCAAAGGCGAAACCGAAAAAAAATATAGTAAGCCGACGCGACAAAGGGGGCGCCCCATCGTCGCGTCGGCTTACTAGAAAAGTAAGTATTTTTCAAGTGAGTAGCCGCCCGCCCGTCTCTCACACATATCGTTCCACGCGCAGTTTCGCAGCGAGCGAAGCGACGCGAGAATGTTTGAGCATGGAATGATATGTGTGAGAGACGGGCGGGAGGGATACGAGCGCCCCCGCGAGAATGTTTGAGCATGGGATGATATATAGGCGGGTCGGGCCGGTCAGCGGACAGTACGTAAACGACTAAGCGACGCCGCTAGAACCGAAACCGCCGGCTCCTCGGTCGGTTTTATCTAGTTCTTCTACTTCTACGAGGTTGACCGTGGGGACTTCTTGGATGACGAGTTGGGCGATGCGGTCGCCTTTGTTGATTTGGATGTTGTTCGTGAGGTCTAGGTTAATGAGGATGACTTTGAGCTCTCCTCGGTAGTGGGCGTCGATGAGGCCAGGAGTGTTGACTATAGACAGGCCCTGCTTGATGGCCAAGCCGCTGCGGGGCTGGACAAAGCCGGCGTAGCCATCGGGCAGGGCGATGGCCAGCCCAGTAGAGACCAGACGGCGTTCGAAGGGCTTCAGGACGCAGTCCTCGTTGGAGCGCAGATCCAAGCCGGCATCGGTGGGATGGGCGTATTTGGGAAGCTCGACGGTGGGGTCGAGACGCTTTATGTTGACGGTAATGTTGGACATGGAATCACCTTAGCTTGTCGAGCTCTTGCAGAAACTCATCGACGTCTTTGAAATCGCGGTAGACCGAGGCAAAGCGGATGTACGCCACCTTGTCGATCTTGGCCAAGCGCTTGAGTACCATGTCACCCAACTCATGGGACGTAACGGCCGTCAGCGTGCGAGAGCGCAGCTCGACCTCGATGTCATCGATAATCTCATTGAGCTTCTTAGTGTCGATATCACGCTTGATGGTGGCGCGCATCAAGCCGACGAGCAGCTTATTGCGATCGAACCGCTGCTTAGTTCCGTCTGACTTAATGACCTCGATTGGGTCTTCGCATCGCTCGAACGTTGTAAAGCGGTAATTACACGAGCAACATTCGCGACGGCGCTTAATGGTGTTATTTGACTCCTGCATACGGGAATCAACGACGCGGGTATGTGCCTTGCCGCATTTGGGACAGCGCATGGTACCTCCTCTTAAACGATAACAAGGGTACCATGCGCAGCGCGATAATGATTACGAACGAGCAGGAACCTTAAGATGCGCACCGGCGGCGAGCGAACCATGCTCCAGATGATTGACGTTACGGATCATGTCGGAAGTCTCTTGCGTGGAAAGGCCTTCGATTGGATATTCCTCGGCAAGCGACCAAAGAGAATCACCAGACTGAACGCGAATGGTCTCGTAGGTAACGTTGGAAACGGACTCGGCATACGCGGCGTGACGAGCGCCAAAGACCGACGTAGCGAGGACAAAGAAGAGCGTAAGCGCAACGGCAACGGCGACAATCGTCGGAACCTTCAGGGCAACGCGGGCCGGCGCGGCTACAGCCTGCTGATTGCGAGCAGGCTTTACGGTCAAAGGCTGAAAGCCGGAGCGGCCACCCTGAACAACCGTAAAAGTGTATTCTGCAGGCGTCTCGAGCTTAAGGGCGAGGTTTCCCTGGACCATATCCGTTGCGTTCATCATGTTCTCCTCTCGCGTGTTTTGCTGAGAACAGTTTTATCAAGCCGCGCGGACAAAAATGACTAGCGCGAGAACGAATGTTCGGTTATTATTATCTTCGAACAGTTGTTCCTGTCAAGCAATAATCGAACATTTGTTTGACATTGGCAGAGAGGATCCCCTGATGGCTCGCAAAATTACCAAGCGTCAGCAGCAGATTTACGACTTCATCAAGGAATATCAGCAGGAGAAGGGCTATCCGCCCAGTGTGCGCGAGATGGCATCGGCCGTAGGCCTCTCCTCCCCCAGCACGGTGCATGCTCATCTCTCTGCACTGGAGGCTCGAGGACTGCTCAAGCGCGATGCCACCAAGCCTCGCGCCCTAGAGCTCTTTGATGAGGACGGATCCTCTGTCTCGATTTCCAAATCCGATGAACCCACGGCGCCCCGCGGAACGGTCTCGCTGCCGCTCGTCGGCCGCGTCGCGGCTGGGATTCCCATTCTGGCCGAACAAAATATCGAGGACACCTTTACCATCCCGACCGAAATCGCCACAGACCAGGGCTCCTTTATCCTTGAAGTGCACGGCAGCTCAATGATCAATGTCGGCATCTACAACGGTGACTACATTATCGTTCGCGAGCAAAAGAGCGCGATGAACGGCGAAATCGTCGTGGCTATGATCGATGGCTCGGCGACTGTCAAGACGTTCTACAAGGAGCAGGGGCGCGTGCGCCTGCAGCCCGAGAACGACACCATGGAGCCCATCTATGCGACGAACCCCGTTATTTTGGGAAAGGTTGTCGGTTTAATGCGCCGGTTCTCGTAATGCAAAAACGCATCACCATATTTGATACCGTCCGCGGATTTACGATGCTGTCAATGGCAGGTTTTCACGCCTGCTACGATCTCGCCTACCTGTACGGTTGGGATATGCCCTGGTTTACACAGACTGTCTTTCAAGACATCTGGCGTGCCAGCATCAGCTGGGTATTCTTGTTTATCGCGGGTTGGATGTGCACGCTCTCACGCAACAATGCTAAACGAGCGGCCAAATACGCTGCCGCAGCTTTGGTCGTCTGGATCGTAACAACGCTTGTATCGGTCGACGATTCAGTGAACTTTGGCATCATTTATTGCATGGCGGCGTGTACCGCTGTGGCAGCCGTAGCACGACCGATGCTTCAGAAATTTCCCAGCACATTGGGCATTGCGATATGCCTCGCTCTCTTCGCAGCGACATGGGGCATTCCGAAATCGACCTATTCATTCCCCTATTTGGCGTGGCTAGGATTTCCCGACCCCAGGTTTGTTTCAGGCGACTATTATCCAATCATCCCGTTTATATTCATGTACCTCACAGGATACTTTGCTGCGCGTACCGCTCAAAGATGTGAACATCCCGCCCCAAGCTGGGCCTACGCCAATCCCGTCCCGGCGCTCGCTAGCCTTGGACGCCATGCACTCCCCTTTTATCTGCTGCATCAGCCCATCATACTGGGCATTTTGGAGCTCGCCTACTCGGTGCGATAACGCTCGAGCCGCGGCGCAATACGAGCCGGCAGCTTCGCCACAATACGAACGCCATCCTCGAGATATTCCTCGTGCAAAAGGGTTCCCTGCTCATGCACCAGCGTGATGAGGGCGCCCTCGCGATACGGGATATCAGCAGAGAGCAACACATCGGTGGCAGCCGCCTCGCGAGCAATGCGATCGACGAGATCGTCGAGCCCCTCGCCCGTTTGGGCCGAGAACAGAACGGCCTCGGGATAGCGACGACGGAAGCTCAGTCGATCAACGCTATCGAGAAGATCGATTTTATTGAATACGGTCAGCGTTAAACGCTCTCCAGCGCCGATCTCATCAAGCACGCGGTCGACAGCCTCCAGCTGTCGCTCATAGTCCTCGTCAGACGCATCTACGACTTTGAGAATTAGATCGGCACCCAACACCTCGGACAGCGTCGATTTAAAGGCATCGACCAAACCATGCGGCAGCTTTTGAATAAAGCCGACGGTATCGGTGATCGTCATGCCGCGACCGCCGGGCAGGTGATACGAACGCGTCGTCGGGTCGAGCGTAGCAAACAGCTTGTCCTGCGAAAGTACCGTAGAGCCGGTCAGGCGATTGAGCAACGTCGATTTACCGGCATTGGTATAACCGGCTAACGCGACGCGAAACGCCGGTGACTCAATGCGACTCTTGGACTGGACATCGCGACGCTGTTCAACCTGCTTAAGCTCACGACGAAGCGCGGCAATCTTATTGCGAATCAAGCGACGGTCAACCTCGAGCTGGCTTTCACCCTGGCCAAAGCGCGAACCGATGCCGCCGCGCGTCTGCTCCTTGGCAAGATGGCTCCACATGCCACGCAGACGAGGCAACAGATATTGAAGCTGTGCCAGCTGTACCTGTAGGCGTCCCTCACGCGTCTGAGCATGCAGGCCAAAGATATCCAAGATCAGTGCCGTACGATCGATAATCTTTACCGGCTCGCCCACGGCTTTCTCCAAATAGGATTGCTGCGAGGGCGTCAGGTCGTCGTCAAAGATAACAACATCGGCATCCATGCGATGCACCAGGCCGCACAGCTCTTCAACCTTACCGGAACCGATAAACGATTTAGGATACGGCTTTACCAAACGCTGAGACAAGCGCGCCACGCACCGGGCACCAGCCGTATGGGCAAGGCGCTCCAGCTCGTCAAGCGATCGATCGAGCGGCCATGCATTGTCGCGCCATTCAACACCAACCAAAATGGCACGCTCGGGCTCGGGTGCCGTGGAAACAAGAGGAAAACGAGCCATTAGACAGCCTCAATACGATGCAGGATATCCTCAACGACCTCATCGATCGTACATTCATCCATATCAAACCACACGATGCGGTCATCGCGCTTAAACCACGAAAGCTGACGCTTGGCATAGCGACGCGAACGCATCTTGATGAGTTCGCGAGCCTCATCCATAGAAATCACGCCGTTAAAGGCATCGATAATCTCTTTATAGCCAATTGCCTGCATCGACGTCAGGGCATCTCCCAGCCCCTGCCCCATAAGACCGCGGACCTCATCGACAAGACCCTGCTCAAACATCATATCGACACGCAAGTTAATGCGCTCGTGGAGCACCTCGCGATTACGCGTCAGACCAAACCATAGGGCATGATAATGCTCGCGCGGAACACTAAACTGCGACTTTTGCTGCGCGTAGGACACACCATCATCGTGCATTTCGAGCGCGCGAATCACGCGACGAACATTATGGGGGTGGATGACCGCAGCGGACTCGGGGTCACGCTCGGCAAGCAGCGCGTGCAGCGCTTCCTCGCCAATGCGCTCGGCAAGCTCCTGATACTCCGCGCGGCGATCGTCCTCAAGCTCGCCCGAGGGAAAATCCATCTCATCTAGGGCGGCCTTGAGATACAGCCCCGTACCTCCGCAAAAAACCGGCAGGCAACCCGAACCAAGGAGACGTTCAACATGCGCGCGAGCGTCAGCCTGATAAAGCGCAGCAGAATATGCCACACCCGGCTCTACAATGTCGACGAGACGTAGCGGCGCCGTACACTCATCGGGCGCCATCTTTGCGGTACCGATGTCCATGCCGCGATAGATTTGCATCGCATCGCACGACAGCACTTCGGACGAAAGACGAGCGGCCAAACGGTCGGCAACATCACTCTTACCAACCGCCGTCGGACCGACGATCGCAACGGCGGAAAAACCTGCCCTTGGAGCAACCATTAGCGCGGCTCGCCCACAACGGAGCCGGACAAATACCAGGTCTTGGCAACGTCAACGTCAATATCAACGATCTTGCCAACAAGCTGATCGATGCTGCAACCCTCGGGGATAGGCGCATGCACGGTCTGATTCTTGGGACTCTTGCCCAGCAGGACCGCATCGTTCTTCTTGCTCGTGCCCTCAATGAGCGCCGGCACCACAGTATGAAGCTCACCCTGGTTATACTCATGTGCCGTGGTCTCGATAACCTTAACCAGGCGGTTGAAACGCTCGAGAATAACCTCATGCGGCGTAGGATCGTCAATCTCGGCGGCCGGGGTACCGGCGCGCTTGGAATAGATGAAGGTATAGGCCTGAGCATAGCGGACCATCTCGGCAAGTGAGAGCGTCTGCTCAAAGTCTTCTTCAGTCTCGCCCGGAAAGCCAACGATAATGTCAGTCGAGAGCGCGATATCGGGCATGCGATTGCGGATGCGATCGACCAGGCCCAGATAGTCCTCGCGTGTATAACGGCGATTCATCTCTTTGAGGATCCGCGTCGAACCTGACTGGACGGCCAAGTGCAGCTGCGGCATAACGGCAGGCGTTTCGGCCATGGCGTCGATGGTCTCGGGCAGCAGGTCCTTGGGATGCGAAGACGTAAAGAAGATGCGCTCCACACCCGTATCGCCCACGGCACGCAGCAGATCGGCAAAACGCGGCTTGCCAAACAGATCGCGACCATATGAGTTAACGTTTTGGCCCAGCAGCGTAATCTCACGCACGCCCTGGCGCACCAAACCGGTCACCTCGTCGACAATCTCCTCGAAGGGGCGGCTCTTTTCGCGACCGCGCACGTACGGCACGATGCAATAGGTGCAGAAATTATTGCAGCCCGTCATGATGGGCACCCAGGCGTGATACTGGGTCTCGCGATGCCACGGCATGCTCATGGCATCCGTATCCTCATGCTCATTGGTGCGGATATGACGCTTGCCGTCAAGGAACGCCTCGGCAATGAGCTCGGCCACATGTGCGATAGAATGCGTGCCAAAGATGACATTGACGTTATCGACGTTGGTGAGCAGGCCCTCGCCATCACGCTGCGCAATGCAGCCGCCCACGGCAACCACACGCTTGCCCGAAGGCGAAGGCGGCAGGCTTTTGCAGGAATTGCACTGACCGTACAGGCGAGTATCGGCGGCCTCACGCACACAGCATGTCATGAAGACAACGATATCGGCATGCTCGGGATCGAGCGCCATGAGGCAACCATACGAATCGAGCAGACCGCTCACGCGCTCGGAATCGTGCTGATTCATCTGGCAGCCAAAGGTGCGGATAAAGTAGGTTTTACCGGCAAGAATATCGCGTACGGAACGCTGGTCCATGTGCATAAGTCCTAACGATGGAAGGGAGGCGAATCGAGACAAGCAGAAGCTATGCCACAGGCTTAACATCATCCATGACGACGTTATCCATAGCAGCTCGATTGATCTGGTGAACGTAGATAGAAAGGCGGATGGCCGTGCGCGACTCCCCGTTAATGAGGATGTCGGAGAACACGGGCGCGCAGGAAATATCAAAACCGGTTGGAATCAAAAAACCGCGCGCGATAGCCACGGCCTTAATAGCCTGGTTGACCGCACCGGCGCCGACACACTGGATGTTGACGGGTACACCATCCTTGACCATGCCGGCGATGGCGCCGGCAACGGACGCGGGCGATGATTTGCTTGATACCTTCAGGCAATCCATGAAGAAACTCCTGCGTTTAAAAGTACGTTTTAACTGCAATAACTTTATCGTACCGAGTGGACTCGGTAAAGGCACTATTCCTCTTTGGCAAGATCGAAGGTCACGGTGATTCGATCACGCGAAACACGAATCTTTGGGTCGCCGCAAAGGTTGAGATAGTACCGAGCGGCAAGGTCATTAAAGTCGCGCTCCACAGCACGCGAAAACTGTGCTATGTCATCCTTGGCAATACGTAGCCCGCGACGATCCTTCGCGAGATCGACAGGAGCCGGCGCATGCGAGGACGAATCACGCTCGCGCAGCAGACGCGCAGTCACACCGCGAACGGGCTTAATCTGCCCTGCCAAAATGCGATGGGCCGTGCGCTCAGACATCTCAAGACCCAAACCCGAACAGATACGGATAAAGTCCTCGGCATCAGAGGCAAGGCCTAAACGATCGACAACTGGAAGCTCGCTCTCGTCATCAATGAACAGGAGACGCGACGTATCGAGGCGACTTGACGCCTGAGCATAAAGGGTCGCGGCAATCTCAGACGGAGAACCAAGATAGACATCGCAACCACGCAACTCCTCGAGCGCAAACTCACAAGCAGCGCGAATAATATTATGCGGACCGCGAGCACAGACATAACGCCCGTCCTCATCCTTGACGGCCTGGGGCCAGCTGGACTGATCGGCACGCTCACTGAGGCGGTCGGCCGCAACGCTCACCTTAAAGGCTGAGCCAAGATCGACACCGGACGTAACCACGCGGGCCTCGTCGGTGTTCTGCTTGATCGAAAACAATGCCATGCCACGACCGTGAACGCCCCAACGGTCCATCTTCATGCTCTCGAGCTTGGAGGTAACACGGGCATCGAAGATTCGCTCTTGCATATCCTGCGGAACGCCCGAACCGTTATCCAGAAAGACAAGCGTGCGGACGCCATCTTCCTTAGTCGTGGCGACATAGACCTTGTCGGCGCCGGCATCGCGAGCATTACGGAGCATTTCGATGACGATATCCTCGACATGCTGAATGTCGTGCTTCGCCTGGCGCCGCTCGGCCTCCGAAACGCGGAGACGGACATACCCCTCGCCAAGGTTCTCCTCGACGCGAAGGTTGCCCTCCCCCGACATCGACGCGATAAAGGAGATGAGCTCGTTCGCGTCGCTCATGTTATTTAGCGATATCGACAGCACGGCTCTCGCGAATCACGACGACGCGCACCTGACCGGGATACTCCATCTCTTCCTCGATCTGATGGGCGATATCGTGAGCCAGAACCGTGGACTGGGCATCGGAGATCTTGTCAGGCTGAACCATGACGTGGACCTCGCGACCAGCCTGCATGGCATAGGTACGCTCGACGCCGTCATGGGAGTTGGCGATCTCCTCGAGCTTCTCGAGACGCTTGATGTAGTTCTCGGCAGACTCGCGACGGGCACCGGGGCGAGAAGCAGAGACGGCATCAGCGGCCTGTACCAGGACATCGAGCACCGTGTTGGGGTCAACATCGGCGTGGTGAGCCTCGATAGCGTGGACGATAACGGGCTTCTCGCCATAACGGCGGGCAAGCTCGGCGCCGATGACGGCATGCGGGCCCTCGACGTCGTGGTCGATTGCCTTGCCCAGGTCATGAAGCAGGCCGGCGCGCTTGGCGGTCACAACGTCCAGGCCAAGCTCGGAAGCCATCACGCCGCACAGGTCAGAGACTTCGAGGGAGTGCTGAAGCACGTTCTGACCAAACGAGGTACGGTAGCGCAGGGCACCAAGGGTCTTGACGATCTCGGGGTGCAGGTCGTGAATGCCGGTGTCGAAAGCAGCCTGCTCGCCGGCCTCGCGCACGCGCTGCTGAACCAGGTCGGCAGCCTTGTGATACATCTCCTCGATGCGGGCGGGGTGAATGCGGCCGTCGGCGATGAGGTTCTCGAGGGCGACACGGGCGGTCTCGCGACGGACCGGGTCGAAGCTCGAAAGAACGACGGTCTCGGGCGTGTCGTCGATCACGAGGTTGACGCCGGAAACCTGCTCGAAGGTCCGGATGTTGCGACCCTCGCGACCGATGATACGACCCTTGAGGCTGTCTCTTATACACATCTGACGCTGCCGACGATACTCCTTGTG
>CABRIB010000038.1 GCA_902470915.1 uncultured Collinsella sp.
AGATAGGAGTCCGTCTCGTGGGCTCGGAGATGTGTATAAGAGACAGCGAATAGCCTGCGGCAATACGATTTTAAAGGTGATTTTAGCCTTGGAGAGACCGAGCGCCTGGGCTGCCTCGACCTGGCCGCGCGGTACGGCGTTGACGCCGGCGCGGAAAATCTCGGCAAGTACGCCGGCTGCAGCGAGCGCGACGGGAAGCGTGAGCATCCAAAACGACGGCAGCGCGATCTTGTACTGGGGCAGCACCAAAAAGAAGAAGTAGATGAACAGCAGACTCGGCACGCCGCGGAAGAAATCGGTGAGCACGCGGCAGACCAGCTGCAGCGGCTTAATATCGCTCGTGCGGCCGAGCATAAGGGCCAAGCCCAGCACCAGCGCGATGGCGCCAGCGGTGAGTGCGACTTTGACGGTGCCTTCAAAGCCGGCAAGTAAGAACTTCCAGGTGGTGAGGTGCGTAAAGAAATACCAGTAGTGGACCGAAAGCTGACCGGTCACATAAAAGCGCTGCAGTACAAGGACGGCGAGTGCGGCCACGGCAACAAGCGAGATGGCGGTGCCGATGCGAATCTTGGTGCGCATCTTGGGGCCGGGAGCCTCGTAGAGCGCATCGCGCATGGTGAGCGCGGAGGTGGGGTGCTTGCTCATCGGAGGATTCTCACCTTCTTATCGATATAGTTGCCAATGTGGCTCACCACAAAGGCCGTGCCCAGGTAGCCGAGCGCCGAGATAAAGAACGCGGCGACGCCGCCGAGCGAGCGCGTGTTGATGTAGCTCACCACGCCGGTGAGCTCCTGCGGTTTAAGCGGCACCTGACTGCCGAGCGCGGTGGTGAGCATGACGGCGATAAAGAGGTTGGTCATGGGCAGCACGCTCGAGCGCAGCGCCTGCGGAATCACGATCTTGGCGAGGATACGGCCGAAGCTCATGCCCAGCGAGCGGGCGGCTTCCACCTGGCCGACGCCGACGGTGTTGATGCCGCTCATAAAGTTTTCGGAGCCAAAGGCCGAGCCCAAAAGGACCGTGGCGACGATAACGCAGGTGCGGTAGGGCAGGACGACCTTGAGCGGCGGCAGCGCGTAGACGACGATGATAAGCAGCGCGATGCCGGGGATGTTACGGAAGACCTGGACATACAGGTCGCCAAAGACGCGCAGCGGCTTGAGCGGCGACACGCGCATCACGGTGACGGCGACGGCCAGCACCATGGCGATGGCAAACGACTCAAGCGTCATGCCCCAGGTTGCGAGCAGCGCGTCGATATAGTTCTGGCCATAGAGCGACCAGAGCTCGGAGAGACTCATGCGGACCTCCTGCCGATAAGGAAAGGGGCTCCCGTGTGTACGGAAGCCCCGACAACTCAGTGAGGAAACAGTTTAGCGCAATAAAGCACATCGTGCGTTTCCGTATGGTTTCGTTGCGGCCGTTACCAGGCTCGCTGCCTAGGCGCCGATCTCGGGCAGCTCGGGAACATTGGTGTCGCCCGTACGGTCGCCGATGCAGATCTGCCACAGCTCGGTCCAGGTGCCATCGTCCTCGATCTTCTTAAGGAAGTCGTTAACGAAGGCGACGCCGTCGGAATCGAGCGGCAGGCCGATGCCATAGGGCTCCTTGCTGCCGAAGGGCTTGCCGGCGATCTTGTACTTACCGGGCTCGCGGACCAGGGCGCTCTGCTGCATGTTGTTATCGATGACGTAGGCGTCAACGCGGCCCTGCTGGAGTGCCTGGCGGGCCTCCTCGTCGGTCTTGAACTCCTGCTGGCTGGCCTTGGGGGCGAACTCCTCCAGGATGGCGGGGCCGTTGGAGCCGGACTGGACGGCGACGTTCTTGTCGGCCAGGTCGTCAACGCTCTTGATGTCGTCGTTATCGGCGAGCACCAGGATGGCCTGCTGCGTGTAGTAGTAGGGACCGGCAAAGGAGACGAGCTTCTTGCGCTCATCGGTAATGGTGTAGGTGGCGAAGACGGCGTCGACCTGGCCGTTCTGCAGGACGGACTCACGCGTGTCCGAGGTTACCTGGGTGATCTCGACCTTGTTCTCGCCCAGAATGTAGTTGGACAGGAGCTGTGCAATACCGGCATCGATGCCGCGGGTCTGACCGTCTTTCTCGTTGAGGAGGGAGAAGAGCGTGGAGGTCTGAACGCCACCGATCTTAAAGACGCCGGCGTCCTTAACGGCCGTGGCCCAGGTGCTGGCAGCGATGGCGTCGTCATCGGCCTTGGGGCCGTTGTCGACGAGCTTGTCGAATGCCTTGGCGTCGAGCGTGGTGGAAGCCTCGGTATCTTCGGAGCTCTTGGAGGAGCCGGCGGCGGAACCCTTGTCGGCCTCGGCGCTGGTGTCGGAGCAGCCGGCAAGACCAAGGCCGGCGACGGTTGCGAAGGTGGCGGCAACGAAGCCGCGGCGGTCGAGAACGACCTGCTGGGAGAGGTTCTTGCTCATGGTAGAACACCTTTCTCAATAAAATCCCTAGCGGTTGAGTAGAGTTATACCCTATCGCGCTCAAATGGGTCAACACGAAATAACTCAGAAACATACTTACCTTATGGGTAATTCTACCTACCAAAAAGGGACAGGCACCTTTGTGGTGGTTCTGGCCGATGCGGTGGCATGCCTTGCTGCTTTGTCTCAATCTGTAACATCTGCAGCCGTTTTTGCCGAGTAACTGTTACAGATTGAGATTTTCTCTTCAGGGGGATTCGAATGTCTCGATCTGTAACATCTGGACGGGCAAAAGGTCTCTATCTGTTACAGATTGAGACAAAGGTCGGGGACTAAGACGTCTTGTCTCGATCTGTAACAGTTAGACGAGAATTCGGGCCATAGATGTTACGGATCGAGATAATCGCGTCGCGAAAGCAAAAACCTCCGCAGGGGTGCTTTCCTTGCGGAGGTTTTTCTTACTCGTTGAGTAGCCTTACGGCTTCAGCGGCCATGTTCTCGACCGTCATGCCGTTCTGCGCGAGCAGCTCGTTGGGGTCGTAGCGGTCGGGGAAGCCCTTGGCGATGCCGAAGGTGCGCGTGCGCACTGGCGTGCAGGCCAAGTAGCACGCGACGCGCTCGCCCCAGCCGCCGTCCAAGATGCCGTCCTCGAGGGTGACGACAACGCGATGCTCGGCGGCAAGGCTGTCGAGGAACTCGCGGTCGAGCTCGGTTGCAAAGCGCGGGTTGACGAGCGTGGCCTCGATGCCGTACTCGGCGGTCAGACGGTTTGCCACGCGCTCGCCCAGCTCAAAGAAATCGCCGAGCGCGAGCACTGCTACGTCGCGACCCTGGCGCACCACGTTGTAGCGAACGGCGCTGTAGTCGGTGTCTTCGGCAGGCGCAAGGTCGGGACGGCTCACCAGGCCAATACCAGGCACACGAATCGCCACGGGATGCTCGCGGTGGTCGAGCGACCAGCTCAGCATGGACAGATATTCCTCCATGCAGGCCGGCGCCAAGTAGTGCATGTTGGGAAGACCGCCCAGCATGGAAATATCAAAGAACGAAAGGTGCGTCTCGGACGTGGTGCCAAAGATCGACGCACCAAACACCAAAATGGTTGCCGGGGCGTCGTTGAGGCACAGATCGTGCCACAGCTCGTCGTAGGCGCGCTGCAAAAACGTGCCGTACACACCAAAGACTGGCTTGGCGCCCGAGCGCGCAAGCGCGGTGGCAAAGGTCACGGCGTGCTCCTCGGCAATGCCCACATCGACGAACTGTTTGCCGGCGGCAGCGCGAAGCTCGGGTGTAAAGCCCATGATGTAGGGTGTGGCGGCCGTGATGCCCACGACCTGCGGATCGCGCTCGATGGCGGCGCTGAGCGCCTCGCCCGTAATGTCGGCATAGGTGCGCGGCGCAGGCTCGCTCGGATGGCCCGGGCAAAGCTTGCGCCCAGTCGCCATGTCAAACGGACCCACGTGGTGCCAGCGTTCGGGGTCGCTCTGGGCCGGCTCAAAGCCCTTGCCCTTGGCGGTGGAGACGTGCAGCACGATGGGATGATCGATATTGCGCAGTTCCTGCAGCGTGTCGACCAGGGCCAACACGTCGTTACCGGCGTCCAAATAACGGTAGTCGAGTCCCATCGCGCGGAAAACGTTGCGCTCACAGGTGCCGTTGCTGGTGCGCAGCTCGGCCAGATTGCGATAGAGGCCACCGTGGTTCTCGGCGATGGACTGGTCGTTATCGTTGACGATGATGATCAGGTTGCTGTCGAGTTCGGCGGCATTGTTGAAGCCCTCAAACGCCAAGCCGCCCGAAAGCGAGCCGTCGCCAATGATGGTGATGACGTTGTAGCTGTCGCCCGCCAGATCGCGGGCGTGTGCCAAGCCGCAGCCCAGGCTCACCGATGTGGAGGTGTGGCCCATGGCGAACAGGTCGTGCTCGGACTCGTCGGGATTGGCAAATCCAGAAGCCTCGCCAAAACGTTCCGGATCGATATAGGTATACGCGCGCCCGGTCAGCGCCTTGTGGGCGTAGGTCTGGTGCGAAACGTCAAAGACAATCTTGTCGATGGGGGAGTTAAACACGCGATGGAGCGCGACCGTGAGCTCAACGACGCCTAGGTTGGGGGCAACGTGTCCGCCGACAGCGGCGGAGCTTTCGAGGATGGCGTGGCGAATCTCGCCGCAGAGCAGCGGAAGCTCGGCGCGGTCGAGAGCCTTGACGTCCTCGGGCGTTGTCGTTTGCGTAAGCAGCATCGTTGTGGGTTACTCCATGCGAATCGAGCGCCGGCGCTCCCTCGGCCGACACAATTGCACAAGACAGTCTCGCACATTTTGGCGTTTGATATGTGACGGCGGCGCGGTAATTCGCCAACTGGTGGGGCAAAACGTTTTGTCCGATGCCATACTGATACATTCGATGATGATTTTTTCAATACGTGCAGGCCGTGGCTTGCCGCCGTGAGCCGCTGGAAGGAGGCAGCATGTCCGATGCCGTTCGTGCCGAGACAGTCGCGCACGAGGTCGACGATGCCGCCCGCCAGCTCGCCCAGGCGGGCCGCTTGGACCTGACGCGCGAGTTTATCCAGCATGGCGACGTGACGGTCTATGCACATGTGACCTCGGTGGCGCGGGCGAGCCTGTCCTTTGCCGAGCGCCTGGGCCGCGTCGGTGTCTCGGTCGACCGCGCCTCGTTGCTGCGCGGGGCCCTGCTGCACGATTACTTTCTCTATGACTGGCACGACCCCGACCCGAGCCATCGACTGCACGGATTTCGACATCCGTTTTTTGCCCTGGCGCGTGCCGAGGAAGATTTTGAGCTGACGCCACGAGAGCGGAATATTATCGTGCGGCATATGTTTCCGCTGGTGCCGGTGCCGCCGACGTGTCGCGAGGCGTGGATTGTTTGTCTGGCGGATAAATGGTGTGCTCTGCGTGAGACGGTCGCCGGCCGCCTGCCGCGCAAGGACGAGACGGACGATAGCGTGAGTAAAGCATCGGGTGAAAAGAGGAGAGGGTAGACGGTGGGGACCGCAATCGACATGTCCTTTGACGGCGCGACGCTTGCCGCCTGCCCGCTTTCGGCACTGGTGCTCTCGTTTGCCTTCTACGGTTTTTGCGGCTGGGCATGGGAATCGACAGTCTGCGCCATGCTCAACCACGGACGCTTTGCCAACAGTGGGTTTTTGCTGGGACCGTGTTGCCCTATCTATGGTGTGGGCGGCATTGCCTGCTGGCTTTTGCTGCGTGGGATTCCGGATGCCCCGAGCCAGTTTGTTGCCGCGGCGCTTGTATGCAGCGTAATCGAGTACAGTGTGGGCCTTCTATTGGAAAAAACAACAGGCGCGCGCTTTTGGGATTACTCGCACCTGCCGTTTAATTTGCATGGACGCATCTGTCTGTACTGGGCCTGCGCGTTTGGCCTGGGTGCGCTGTGCATTTGCCGTTTAGTGGAGCCGGCATTGCTGGGGCTGCTTGGCCATCTGCCGGTGCTGATTGTGCGGCTGTCCGCCTTTGTCGTCGCGGTCGCGATGATGGTCGATGCTGTGTGCTCTTTGGCCAGCTGGCGCCGCCTGTCCGATCAACTGGAGCGCGTCCGGGCCGACCTTGCCGATCGCATCAACGAGTCGCTTGCCGATGCGTCTGACTCCATGCTCGAACGTATTCCCGATTCGGCGATCGACTCGGTGGCACAGACGCACATCCGTAGCCGTGCCGTTAACGCGTGGCTGGCCGAGCTGGGTGACGCCGCGCTCGATGCCCTGCGCGAGAAGGCTTCGATGCCGACGTTTATCGCGGATGGTGCTCGCGGCCTGGCGCTTGCCGCCCGCCGCGTGGCCGATGCCGCGCCGAACATGCCGCGTCCGTCGCTCAGTCGTCGCCTTGCCGGCAAGCGCATGAGCCGTCCGGTGCCAAGCGTGTCGCTCAGCCGCCGCGACCTACGCTTCTTTAACGCCTTCCCGCGTCTGCGCATCAATCGCTACGAAGGCGTCATTCGAGCAACTAATCTCCGCGACCGAGCCCGCGAGCTGTTCCGCCACTAGCCGGGACGGGCGCGCTCACGGCTTCCTTGCTCGCGTATTTCCCGTTCGTTTCGCGTCCGTTGCCGCGCCGTTTCCAAGATTGCGGCGCCGTTTCCATTCGACAACGCCGCGTTTAACAACGCCGTATCTGGTCTACACCAGTTGCCCCTCGGCCGCATTATGGGCGCCGACAACGTTCATGCGACCAAGGGAGAGCGAATGTACGATACGGGATCGACAACGTTTATGCTCATCTGCACCATGCTCGTGTTTTTAATGACACCGGGTCTGGCGTTTTTCTATGGCGGCCTGTCCAGGCGCAAAAATGTCATCAACACCATGCTCATGTGCTTTGGCGCCATTGGTCTGGTTGGTGTGCTGTGGATTGTTGCCGGCTGGTCTCTGGCCTATGGCGGCGACGGTTCGAGTCCGTTTATTGGAGGCCTTGACCAGCTGCTGTGCCTGCCGGTGCTCAACCAGGTGCTGCAGGCGGCCGAGGGCAATGCTGCGGACGGTGTCGTCTACCCTCAGATCATCAACATCGCCTTCCAGATGGCATTTGCCATGATCACGGCTGCTATCGTCACGGGCAGCCTGGCCGGCCGCGTTAAGTTCGGTGCCACGACGGCCTTCCTGGGCATTTGGCTGCTCGTGGTCTATGCGCCGCTTGCTCACATGGTTTGGGGCGGCGAGGGCTCCTTTATCGGCGATATCATCGGCGCGCTCGACTTTGCCGGCGGCGACGTGGTGCACATCTCGTCTGGTCTTACGGGCCTGATTCTCTGCTTAATGCTCGGCCGTCGTCGCGGCTTTGGCATGGTGAGCTACCGTCCGCATAACGTGCCGTTTGTGGCGCTGGGAGCCGGCCTGCTTTGGTTTGGCTGGTTTGGCTTTAACGGCGGCAGCGAGTTTAGGGCCGACGCCGTGGCGGCACTTGCCATCCTCAATACCGTGACGGCCAGCGCGGCGGGCATGGTCTCGTGGCTTGCCGTCGAGCGCGTGCACACCGGTCGACCCACGCTGGTGGGCGCTAGCACCGGTCTGGTCGCGGGCCTCGTGGTGGTCACGCCGGGCGCGGGCTTTGTCGAACCGTGGGCAGCGCTGGTCATGGGCCTGATTGTCTCGCCCGTCTGCTACCTGGCTATCAGCCATCTTAAGACCAAGTTCGGCTACGACGATGCGCTCGATGCGTTCGGTTGCCATGGCATCGGCGGCATCTTGGGCGGCGTGCTCACGGGCCTGTTCTGTGTGCCGGAGCTTTCGTGGACCGGTAAGGGTGGACTGTTCTACACGGGCGACGTGTCGCTGCTCATCTCGCAGATTTTGGGCATTGTGGTGACGGTCGTTATTGTGCTGGTGCTCGACTTGGTGATCGCCGCGGTGGTCAAGGCACTGTTCCACGGCAGCCTGCGTGTGGACGAGGCCGACGAGGCGCTGGGCCTGGATGCGAGTCAGCACGGCGAGAGCGCCTACCCTTCGTTCTCCGGACTCGATTAGCAGCTTCCCCAAGCACCGCACCTCGGCCTTCAATCGTCGTTTGCGTACCTTAAGTACGCGGCACTCCTCTTTCAGGCCGATCTGCGGCACTTGGGAAACCTGCTAAGACCTGTTAGTTGCACTTATCTGATCTACAAGGTTGGTCTGCGGCACCTGGGAAACCCGCGTCTCATGTAAAGGGATACGTTGATTATTGAGAGGAATTCATTATGAAAAAGATTACGGCGATCGTTCGTGCCGAGAAGCTTGAGGTTCTTAAAGACGCGCTGTTTGCTGCTGATGTTCGCGGTATGACTATCAACCAGGTGCAGGGCTGCGGTGCGCAACATGGCTGGAAGGAATACGTGCGCGGCAACGAGCTGCTTGTCAACACGATCCCTAAGGTGCAGTTCACCCTCATCTGCGCCGATGAACATGTCAACGGCATTGTCGAGATTATCTGCAACGCCGCTCGCACCGGTGCCGTTGGAGACGGCAAGATTTGGGTCGAGCCGGTCGAGGAAGTCATCCGCATCCGTACCGGCGAACACGGCCCCGCCGCGGTGTAGAATCGACCGCCTACCATCCGCAACGTTAAAATGCTGCAATGAGGCACAAGAGTTGCGTTGCGGATGGACAGATTATGGGTCGTAATAAATATCCCGAGGAGACGGTCGCGAAGATTCTCGACGCGGCGCTGGAGCTATTCTGCGTACAGGGTTATGAGGGGACGAGCATTCAAGACATCGTCGGCCGCCTCGATGGCATGACCAAGGGCGCTGTCTATCATCACTTTAAGAGCAAAGAGGAGATTTTCAACGCCGCATTTGATCGGGCAATGGCCCCGATTGTTGAGCACCGTCGCTCAACGCTTGGTATCGGTAATATGACCGGAGCCCAAAAGCTCAAGCGGCTGTACGCGCCCGAGTCCGTCGTTCCACAAATTGAGCTATGGGCACGCATGCATCCCGCGGCGGATCCGGTAAAAAGCTCGCGTCTACTGGCGATGCAGTACCAGGGCTCGTTTGACGAGTCGGCCGATGGCTGTCTCTTGCCAGTGATCGAGGAGGGCATCGCCGACGGCTCCATTGCGTGCGAATGCCCGCGCGAAGCGGCGGAGGCCGTATCGTTGTTGGCGAATCTTTGGCTGCTGCCATTGTTCCGTCCGCTCGAGCCCAAGGAGCGAATGCTCGCTCGCGCACAATGTTTGGCGCAGATGGCGGCCGCGGTGGGGCTCGATTTGGGTAATGAAGTGCTTCAGACAACGGCGGAGATTTGGGACGTATGGGACCGCGCCGGGTGGTAATATAGATACCAATGGTATGTAATTGATTTGTGAGGGTAGCCACGGCTGCCCTTTTCAAGTCATTAAATACATACTAATGGTATGTATAGGGGGCGGGCTTATGGCTGGAATGCGGAGGAGTAGCGTCTCGTTGGCGCAAAAAACGGTGCGATCTATCAGACTATTCGGTCTTCTTGTTGCACAGTTGTGCGCGTATTCGATGTTGTCGGCACTGTGCTTTGCGTGCCCGCTTTACTTGTTCGATTGCAGCGGCTCGTCAACGTTATATGGCACCGTCGCGGCGATAGCGTTCGTGCCGGGCGTGCTTGCGACTCCGGCTGGCGGAATCTTGGCGGATCGTGGGAGACACCGCGGGGTTCTTGTGGTGCTCGGCATTGTTCTGATGGCTGCATCGCTGTTGTTTATCCCCATGAAGCGGTCGCTGCCCCTTGCCGTTGTCGTGGTGGCAATACTTTGCGTCCAATATGGCATCCAATCGCTGCTGAAACCGATGCTTCAAATTGAGACGGTGCACATGATGGGCCAAGAAAAGGTTGAGCGTGCCACAGCGTTGGTCTCGCAGGTAACCATGGCGAGCAATATCTTGGGGCCTGTAGTCGGGACGGCAGTCTATGGGTGCTTTGGTATCGATGCTCTATGCGAAACCGCGGCGTTGACGTTTGCGATGTCAGCCCTGCTGTTCGGGGGCACACTCAAGCGATATGCCTCATCTGGAATGACAGGGGACAGTACGACTTGCTCGACATGCCGAAACGATTTTCGGGAGTCGATTCGGTATCTGTTGCAAAATTCATCATTGGTCGCCGTGATTTTGCTTGCGGCTATTTTGAACCTTGCGTTGGTTGGGCTAACGATTGGCGCTCCCGTTATTGTTGCAAAGCATCTCGGAATGCAGTCATCCTTTGTTGGGATTATTGAGGTGGCTATGGGCTTAGGTGGTCTTGTCGGCAGTGGTTTGGTCGGTATTTGGCCGCATCGTTTTTCCTTCAAGGGCATATGTCGATATGTTGCGATGATCTGTTTTGGAGTCGTACCGATTATTGTCACGCTACTGAGCGGTCCTGATGAATTAGCGTTTGCCGCGCTTGCGGCCGGCTCGGCATGGGTCATGGCGTGGGCAAGCATTACATCGGTTGAAATCGTTTCATTCGTTCAGCGGTCAGCGCCAAAGGAACTCTGCGGAAAAGTGCTGGCACTCGTTTATATGACGCTTTCCTGTGCAACGCCTATTGGCCAATTGGTTTACGGACTCGCATATGATCGATGGACACCGGCGATTGTATTCGCAGGCATGCTGGCGGTGCTGACGTTGACGACGGCGCTGTTTTATCGGCTGAAAAGTCGCTCGTGGCGATTGTCTTAACGCGCTGGGGCACCGTGAATTTGTGGAGGCGGTGGTACGCCGCGCCGGGACGGCATTGTTTAGGCGTGCCTCTCCTTCGTCTACAATATCGTGCAGACGAAGGAGAGGCGTGCCCATGATCAAGATGTTTGCGAGTGACTTAGACGGAACGCTGCTGAACGCCCTACACGAGGCGGATGGGACCATCCGCCGTGCCATTCGCGAGCTGACCGAAGCCGGCCTGCATGTGGTTCCCGCGACCGGACGCTCGACGCTGCCGATCGGCGAGCATGGCTTTACGGGCCTGGCGCTTGACGCCTGCTGCTCCAATGGATCAATCGTGCGCGACAGCCATGGAGAGGTGCTCAAGACCTGGACCATCGATCCGCAGACCACCGAGGAGCTGCTCAAGGCGTTCCCGGACATTTGCTTTGATTGCTCCACGCCCGATGGCATGTTCTCGAGCGGTTCGTTCGAGATGCACCAGGCGGGCTTTAAAAAGGACAGCCCTATCAAGCGCATCGTGATGCGCGGTATGCGTGCACGCGGCGGGTATCACGAGGAGCAGTATTTCGACCAGTCGATCGGTGACATCCTGCGCCACGATGTGTGCAAGATCAACTGTCGCGTGACCTCGCCCGAGCTGGAGCGCGAACTTAAGGCGTATTTGGCCGAGCGCTCGGACCGCGTGGTCAACGCGCCGTTCGATCCGGTGATGTTCGAGATTACGGATGCGGCGTGCAACAAGGGCGAGAGCGTGGCCTGGCTGGCGGGCTACTACGGCATTGCCGAGGACGAGGTCGCGGTCTACGGCGACGGCGGCAACGACATTGCTATGCTCAAGCGTTTCCGCCACAGCTACGCGACCAAAAACGCAAGCGATGCAGCCAAGGCCGCCGCGAGTGCGACCATCGGCAGCTGCATGGTCCACGCCGTCCCCAAACACATGCTCGCCACCATGCGCAAGCAAAACTCCCGCACCGTCATCGAATAATGTGACAAAGGGACAGTCCCTTCGTCACATTCCAAATATTGCCTTTACGTGTTGATGCACACGGTGTGCAATAATACTCGCACTGTGCAATAGCGCACAGGCTGAGTAACAAGGAGGACGCTTGTCCCAGCTCGAGAAATGCGATCGCCGGTCCCTTCGCTCGCAGCGTGCCCTTCGCCAGGCGCTTGCCAGCGAGCTTGCCGAAAGCGGCGACCTTTCGCGCATTAACGTCGCGTCGCTCACCGAGCGTGCCGGCCTTACGCGCCGCACGTTCTATTCGCACTACCGCGATATCCCCGACTTTATCAGCCAGATCGAGGACGGCTTGCTGGCCGAGATCCGTGAGCGCATTGAGCTCATCACCGCAGCTCAGCTGCCTGATCTCTATCACAACATCGATGAGCTCGAGCCGGCGCCTGGTTCGGTTGAGTTGCTGCGCTACCTTGCGGCCAACCGCGACTTAATCGGTGCGCTGCTGGGTCCGGGCGGCGACCAGGCTTTCATTAAAAGAATCATCGACACCGCTCGTGAGGCTGTGGTGCCGCGTGCGCAGACGGGCATTTTGGGCCTGGCGCTGGGCACGTTCTTTGACTATTACGTTACCTACGTCGTGAGTGCCGAGGTCGGCATGATTCAGCGCTGGTTTGAGCGTGGGCTTACCGAATCGCCCGAGGCCATGGCGCGCATTATGACGGTGCTCGCTTTTGTGCGCCCTGGTGACCTGTATGGCCAACCCATTGATATCAACGTGCCGGAATACGGCATGAAGCTATTGAACCTACAGCTCGAGGACGCGGCCGACACCGCCGCAGCTGTCGAGTCAAACAACTAAGAGGAGAGACAATGAGCAAACTCGTCGAGGGCATCAAGGACCGTATGGTCGCTGCCGCGCGTGAGGCTGCACCCGCCGTGGTGGATGCCGCGCAGAAGGCCGCGACCGCGGCTGCCGAGAAAGTTGCCGAGGCAGTTGCCGATGCCAAGAACGTGGCAGGGGAGGCGTCCGTCGTCAGCGAGCCCGCCACCGCCGAGCCCGTAGCCGCCGCCCAGGCCCCCGAAGGCGCGATCTTCAACCCCGAGGCCGCCCGCGGCAACCTGCACCTGGGCATCGACGTGGGCTCCACCACCGTTAAGCTCGCTGTGCTCAACGACGACAACCAGATTGTCTACGCCAAGTACCAGCGTCACCACACCGACGTCCGCGCTTGCGCCCGCGACTTGTTCGAGGGTGCCGCGACCGTGCTGCCGACGGCCCAAATGACCTGCGCCATTACCGGTTCGGGCGGCCTGCTGCTGTCCCAGTGGCTCGACCTGGAGTTTGTCCAGGAGGTCATCGCCAGCAAGCGTGCCGTCGAGACCCTCATCCCGGCCACCGATGTTGCCATCGAGCTGGGCGGCGAGGACGCCAAGATCATCTACTTCGACAACGGCATCGAGCAGCGCATGAACGGCACCTGCGCCGGCGGCACGGGCGCCTTCATCGACCAGATGGCCACTCTGCTGCACACCGACGCCAGCGGCCTTAACGAACTCGCGGCCAACGCCACCACCATCTATCCCATCGCCAGTCGTTGCGGCGTTTTTGCCAAGACCGACGTGCAGCCGCTGCTCAACGAGGGTGCCCGCCCCGAAGACGTGGCCGCCTCCATCTTCCAGGCCGTCGTGACCCAGACCATCTCGGGCCTGGCGTGCGGCCGTCCCATCCGCGGCAACGTCGCCTTCCTGGGCGGCCCGCTGCAGTATCTCTCCGAGCTGCGTCACCGCTTCTACCTCACGCTCAACCTGGACGAGGAGCACCGTATCGTGCCCCAAAACGCTCACCTGTTTGTGGCGAGCGGCGCCGCCATGGCGCACGAGTCCAACAAGCTCAGCACGTTCCCGCAGCTCATCGAGGCCATCGATGCCCTGGGTGACACGCAGGGTGCCGAGGTCGAGCGTCTGGACCCGCTCTTTGCCACCGACGAGGACTTTGCCGAGTTCAAGACCCGCCACGACCAGGAAGTCGTTCCCAAGGGCAAGCTCGACGGCTACACCGGTCGCGTGTTCATCGGCATCGACGCCGGCTCCACCACCATGAAGGCCGCGCTCGTGGGCGAGGACGGTCAGCTGCTGCACACCTGGTACGGCAACAACAACGGCGACATCCTGGGCACGGCCAAGGTCATCATGGCCGATTTCTACAACCACATCCCCGCCGGCTGCACCATCGGCCACGTGACCACCACGGGCTACGGCGAGGCGCTGCTCATCGAGGCCCTCAAGGCCGACTCCGGCGAGATCGAGACTGTCGCGCACCTGCGCGGCGCCAAGGCGTTCCTGCCCGGCGTCGAGTTCATTCTGGACATTGGTGGCCAGGACATGAAGTGCCTGCGCGTCAAGGACGGCGTCATTGAGCACATCATGCTCAACGAGGCTTGCTCGTCGGGTTGCGGCAGCTTTATCGAGAGTTTCGCCGTGTCTATGAACATGGACGTGCGCGCGTTCGCCGATGCCGCCATCCATGCCAAGGCCCCCGTCGACCTGGGCAGCCGCTGCACGGTCTTTATGAACTCGCGCGTCAAGCAGGCGCAAAAGGAAGGCGCCACGGTGGGCGACATCGCGGCCGGCCTGTCCTATTCCGTCATCAAGAACGCCCTGTTCAAGGTCATTAAGCTGCGCGACCCCAAGGAGATCGGCAGCCAGGTGATCGTCCAGGGCGGCACCTTTATGTCCGACGCCACGCTGCGCGCATTTGAGCAGCTCACCGGTGTGCATGCCGTGCGCCCCGACATCGCCGGCTGCATGGGCGCCTATGGCGCTGCCTTGCTCGCCCGCGATCGCGCTGGCGCCGACGGCACTTCGACCATTCTTTCTGCCGAGGACATCGCACACCTCACCGTGACGCAAAAGCATGTCCGCTGCGGTCGTTGCTCCAACAACTGCCAGCTCACCGTCAACGATTTTGGCGGCGGTAGGCGCTTCATTACCGGTAACCGCTGCGAGAAGGGTGCCGGCCACAAAAAGCAGAAGACCGAGGCCCCCAACCTCTTCAAAAAGAAAAATGAGCTGCTCTTTAACCGCGAGGTCCTGAGCCCCGACGAGGCCCCGCGCGGCACCGTCGGCATCCCGCGCGCGCTCAACATGTACGAGAACTACCCCTTCTGGCACGCGTTCTTTACACGCCTGGGCTTTAGCGTGCAGCTGTCCGACCAGTCGAGCAAAAAGACCTACCAGGCGGGCATCGAGTCCATGCCGTCCGAGAGCGTGTGCTATCCGGCCAAGATGAGCCACGGCCACGTGATGAACCTCATCGACCGCGGTGTCGACTTCATTTGGATGCCGTGCGTGCGCTGGGAGCGCAAGGAGGATCCGACGGCTGGCAACTGCTATAACTGCCCCATCGTCATGAGCTACCCCACGGCGCTGGCGCTCAATATCGACGAGATTCGCGAGCAGAACATCGAGTTCCTGTACCCGTTTGTGCCGTATCACGACAAGACCGAGCTCAAGCGCCGTCTGTACCAGGTGCTCGCCGTCGACCGCGTGGCCGATGCGCAAGTCGGTCGCGGTCGCGTGCGTGGACCCAAGATCACGCGCTCCGAGGTCGATGCCGCCGTCAACGCTGCCTTTGAGGCCGATGCGCGTTTCCATGAGGACATCCAGACCATGGGCGAGGAGGCTCTTAAGTGGGTCGAGGACCACGGTGGCCACGGCATCGTGCTCGCCGGTCGTCCCTACCATAACGACCCCGAGATCAACCACGCCCTGCCCGAGCTTATCTCGAGCTTTGGCTTTGCGGTCTTTACCGAGGATTCGCTCGCGCATCTGGTAAAGCCCGAGCGTCCGATTCGCGTCGTCGACCAGTGGATGTACCACAGCCGCCTGTACGCCGTCGCCCGTTTTGTGACGATGCGCAACGATTTGGACCTGATCCAGCTCAACTCTTTCGGCTGCGGTCTGGACGCTCTGACCACCGACCAAGTGCAGGAAATCCTGGAGGCCAGCGGTAAGATCTACACCGTGCTCAAGATTGACGAGGTGTCCAACTTGGGCGCCGCGCGTATCCGTATTCGCTCGCTCATGGCAGCGCTCAAGGACCAGGAGGCCGAGCGCTTGGCCGAGGCTACGGCCGCGGGCGAGGCCTACGAGCAGGGCGATGCCGCACCGGTGGCGCCTTCCACGGATGCCCCCGCGTTCGCGAGCCGCAAGTACACGTTCGAGGCGCAGCGCGAGAGTGCTTCGACCGCGTGGCCCAAGGTGCCCTTTACCGAGCAGATGCGCGACGAGGGCTATACCATCCTGTGCCCGCAGATGGCACCGATTCACTTTGACCTGGTCAAAGAGGTGTTCCGCGGTGCCGGCTACAACCTGGAGCTGCTGCCCTCGACCGACCACGACGCCGTCGAGGCCGGCCTGCGCTATGTGAACAACGACATCTGCTATCCGTCGATTCTGGTAACGGGCCAGATTATGGAGGCCATCGAGAGCGGTCGGTACGACCTGTCCAAGACGGCCGTGGTTATCAGCCAGACCGGTGGCGGCTGCCGTGCCACGAACTACATCGCACTCATCCGCAAGGCCCTGCGTGAGAGCGGTCACCCCGAGATCCCGGTGATCTCGCTTTCGGCCGTGGCGCTCGGCGAGGACAACCCCGGCTTTAAGATTACGCCGGCGCTGCTTAAGCAGGCCGTGTACGCGGTGCTCTTTGGCGACGTGATGATGCAGATGCTCTACCGCTGCCGTCCGTACGAGGCCACGCCCGGTGCTGCCAACGCGCTCTACGAGGAGTATATGGCGCGCGCCCGCAAGTTGGCGCCCAAGTTCAACCGCCACAACTACACCAAGCTGTGCCGCGAGGCCATCCACGCGTTCGACACCATGCCGCTCGTGGGCGAGGGCACCAAGCCGCGCGTGGGCGTGGTCGGCGAGATCCTGGTCAAGTTCCACCCTACGGCCAACAACCACGTGGTCGATGTCATCGAACGTGAGGGCTGCGAGGCCGTAGTACCGGGCCTGCTCGACTTCTTCCTGTACTCCATGAGCAACGCTGAGTTGCAGAAGGACGAGTTGGGAAGCTCTGCCACTACGCGCGCTGGTATGCAGGCGCTCATCAAGCTCGTGGACTGGATGCGTACGCCGGTGGAGGAGATGCTCGAAAAGTCCCGCCGCTTTGAGGCGCCCGAGCGCATCGGCACCATGGCCGACAAGGCCCGCACGGTGCTTTCGGTGTGCAACAACATGGGCGAGGGCTGGCTGCTCACGGCCGAGATGCTCGACCTAATCGACCATGGCGCGCCCAACATCATCTGCACGCAGCCCTTCGCGTGCCTGCCCAATCACGTAGTGGGCAAGGCCGTGATCAAGGAGCTGCGCCGTCAGCATCCCGAGAGCAACATCGTTGCGGTGGACTACGACCCCGGTGCATCTGAGGTCAACCAGCTCAACCGCATTAAGCTTATGATCAGCGTGGCCAAGGAAAACATGCGCGCCGGTAAGGGCTTTAAGCTCGAGAAGGTGGCGCCGCTCGCGATGGACGAGGTCACCGGCCAGATGCGTGCCCATGACGGCTGCGTGAGCTGCGGACCGGCCAGCGAGGAGGCCGTTGCATCGGTCGCCAAGCGTCTGGGACGCGGCATTAAGAAGTAGACGGTCTGCTATGGGCTGGATATGAGACAAACGGGTGGTGGCCGTACCGGCTATCACCCGTTTTTGCTGGACATATGTTGCGTAAACGCCCCGACTATCACCCTTTGCGAACTTAGATTTCGGAAGTATGCGGCAAAATCTGAATAGGCCGAGCACACCGGATATGTCCAAGCTCTGTACCTGCACTGATAATTGTTCTCGGGGGAAGCGGGCACTGCGGGGCGCGGCAACG
>CABRIB010000039.1 GCA_902470915.1 uncultured Collinsella sp.
GAGATAGGAGTCCGTCTCGTGGGCTCGGAGATGTGTATAAGAGACAGCGCCCCCCTGCTGGCCCTCGAGCTCCTCGCGGCGCAGCTGCGACTGGCAAATCTCGCGATAGAGCTGGCAGGTCGCGTACAGCTCGTCATGCGTGCCCAGGCCCGCAACCGAGCCGTGGTCGAGTACGCAGATCATGTCGGCATCGCGAACGGTCGAGACACGTTGGCTCACGATGACGGTCGTGAGCGGCAGCCCGCCCTCAGCGGCACCGCGCACACTGCGCTCGCGGATGGCATGGCGAAGCGCCGCATCAGTCTTAAAGTCAAGTGCCGAGGCGGAGTCATCCATGATCAGGACCTGTGGCGAGCCCACTAGGGCGCGCGCGATGGTCAGACGCTGGCGCTGGCCACCGCTAAAGTTCTTGCCGCCCGCCTCGACCGGGGCGTCGAGCCCCTGCGGCTTGTTGCGCACGAACTCGCTCGCCTGCGCCATATCGAGCGCTGCCCAGAGCTCCTCGTCGGTCGCCGACTCGTCACGCCAGGTCAGGTTGCTGCGGATGGTGCCGCTCACCAGCGACGCTCGCTGCGGAACGGTCGCGACCACGTGGCGCAGCTGGTCGAGCGGCCAAGTGCGCACGTCGGTACCCATCACGCTCACGCTGCCGGTGCCCGCATCGTACAGGCGCGGGATGAGCGAGACGAGCGTGGACTTGCCGCTGCCCGTGCCGCCGATGATGCCGAGCGTTTTGCCCAGCGGCAGCTCCAGCGTCACATCGCTCACGGCATTTGCCGCGCCCACGCCAAACGAAAAGCTCGCATGGTCAAAGCTCAACGCAGGGACCGGAACAGCGCCACCCGCCAGTTCGCTCGGCTCGGGCAGGGCGACCGGCTCGTTGCCCTCGTCGGTGATACTCGGCACGCAATTGAGCACCTCGTTGATACGCGACGCGCTGGCGCTCGCCTTGGTAAAGACCACGACCAGGTTGGCGACGTACACGATGGAGGTGAGGGTCTGGGTCATGTAGTTCACAAACGCCATGACCTGGCCCTGTGTGAGCTCGCCCACGTTGACCTGAATGCCACCCACCCACAGGATGGCGCACACGCCCAGGTTCATCACAAGAAACGTAACGGGATTAAGAATCGACGAGAGCTTGCCCACCGCGATGGCGACATGCGCCTGATCGTCAGCCGCTTGGGCAAAACGCTCACGCTCGTGATCTTCGCGCACAAACGCACGGACCACGCGGGCGCCCGAAAGCCCCTCGCGACAGATAAGTGCGATGCGGTCGAGCTTTGCCTGCAGCTGCTTGTAGTACGGGATGCAGCGCGCCATGACAAACCAAAACACCAGGCCGATCGCGGGCGTGCAAATCAAAAAGATAATGCCGAGCTTAAGGTCGATGGCAAGGGCCGCAACCATGGAGCCCACCGCCAGGAAAGGCCAGCGGATGAGCATGCGCACGCCCAGCGCCACGGCGAGCTGCACCTGATTGACGTCGTTGGTGATGCGCGTGATGAGCGACGGCGTGCCAAAACGGTCGAGCTCGGCATAGCTCAGTTTGTTGATGTGTTCGTAGAGCGCGCCGCGAATATCGGTGCCCATGCCCTGCGAGGTCAGCGCCGCCATCTTTTGGCAGACGAGCGTAAACGAGATGCCGATCACAGCCATGGCGCCAAGCAGCATGCCGTAGTGGACGACGGCGTTGACGTCGTGCGCGCCGATGCCCTTGTCGATCATCTGCGCAATCACGAGCGGCGTAAGCAGGTCAAAGATCACTTCGATCAACTTGCACGCAGGGCCGATCACCATATACCGGCGAAACTTACCACCAAAACGCCTGAGCAACTCAATCATAAAAAGGCGCTCCCTATCATCATTCACACTCAATTCGAATCATGATAGTACGGTGAGCTCAAAAGAAGCGTAAACAACTCGTCATTTCTAATGGGATTCGGTTTCCAAAGAAGCGGAGAGGCGCGCACCCAGCCAGTGTCGGGTCGACCACTTGGTATACTTGCATTAGTGCTACCAAGTTAGTCGCCGACCCTTGAAATGAGGTGCCGAGATGAACGACATTCTCGCAAGAAGAGCAAGACGAGCAACTGCGGGCATCGCCCTTTCCGCGGCACTTGTCGCGGGAATCGCCCCCGCAACGGCGATCGCGGCAGAAACCAGCTCCCCCACCGCTGCAGTTGCCTTGCAGACGGAAGATGCGGCCGCCGCAAAAGAAAAAGCGTATGCAGCCATGCAGGAAGCGCTCAAAAACCTCGAGGCCGCAAAAGACGCCGCAAGTCCCGAGAAACTTGCGGAAATCGATGATGACATTGCCGCTTCTCAAGAGCTCTACGACAAGATGATGGCGGAAGCCGCCAAATCTAGTGAACCCCTTCCCGCCATGCGAGCGAACGTCGCTGCAGCCCAAGCCGATTACGACAAGGCCAGCAACCGGGTAAGCGAGCTTAAAGCAAAAGTAGAAAAGGCGCTCGCCGACAGGGATTACGAAACTGTTTTGCAGTTGCGTATGGAGGTCAAAATGGCGGATTCGGAAAGAGAATCTTGTGGATATAAGCTTGACCACCACCGACGTACGCTCGAAAGTCAGGAAGAGCAGGTTAAGATTTTCGAAGATGGAGCGGAGAAAGCAAAGGCCAACATCGACGCATGCACAGCCAAGCGAAATGCGCTCCTCAGCGATTTGAATAAGGCGCAAGCGGCCTATGACGACGCCTGCAAGGCATACGAAGAGGCAAAAGCCGCGGCAGACAAGGCCACCTCGCCCGAGGTAACGCAACCGACCGAGACAACGCCTCCCTCCGGCTCGACGCAACCGGCCGAGACGACACAGCCCGCCAGCTCACCCTCGACCGGCAAAGACACCCTACCAAGCTCCACCAAGCAGGCGAACTCGAGCAGCGGCAAGCAAGCAGATACGACCGCCGGCAAGCTCGCGAACACGGGCGATGCAGCGCCGAGCGCAATAGCACTCGCAGGAATCGCCGCCATGGGACTCGGAATAACCGCCACAGCCACACGCCGCATCAAGAACTCAAAATAGCCGACAGAGCATTCTGCCTTCACCAATTCACAAGCCCAGAGACAAAAAGAGGCCCGTTTCCCCACCTAAGGAAACGGGCCTCTTTAACTGCAAAAATTCAAGCAACAGCACCGCCGCTTCTTGAACCACGTAGCCATCAATGCCCAGACAACGCCAGCAAGCCGCATTCCGCAAGGGATAGATTAAATTAGATAAACGCGCCCTTACGGGTGATTTTTGGACGACGGGGGCCGGCCGGCGGCGAGGTGTTTAGTAGTCGAGCGATCCCGCAGGCGAAGCCGAGGACCAGCGAGACACCAAATACCTCGCCGCCGGCCGGGCCGTGTCGCGGCACCAAAAAGCGCCCGTGCGCTCGATGGATTCGGATGCCCGACAGAGGCTCCTTATGGCTGCTTCCTTCCGGACCTGACCAGATTCGGAACATGTCGTCATCCGAACCCATCGAACGCGCTAGGCGCTCGGTATATCTTACCTGCTCCCGCCCGCCAGAGCAAGGTAGCTAATTTGGGACGGAGCTTTTTTGACTACTTTTGCAGCCCGATTGCCAGAGCAGCCAATGAGTAGTCAAAATAGTCCCATCCCAAAATGACCGGCTTGGTGCCGCACCACAGAAAGGACCTATCTACTACGTTTAGGCCGCAAGGGTCAACCATAGCCGGCTTTTTCGAAAATCGGCAAGCTTTCTACCTGCGGTTTTGTTTTTGCAAATTCCGGGATGGTCGAGGGTGGCCGGTTTAACGTAGTAGATGGCCGCATTTCGTGGCAAACGGTCCGACCAAAGACCCAAGGCAGCCAACCTCGAATGGCCATTCTCGAAGTTGCGGTGGAATACGGACTGAATTGGCCCCTTAAAGGCAAAAACGCTCCGTATTTCACCGCGACTTATCGAGGGGATGGGTTTTAGATACGGCCAAGGTCGTAGGATCGAGCGGCCGCTTCGCCGGCGCAGATGAGGTTGGTTGTGGCTTCTTGCGGATCGAGTGCCTGTTCCAGGCCCATGGGTTTGCGGCAAATCGGCAGTACAAGGTCGATGCCTTGCCCATACACCGCATCCAGGTTATCAGCGCGACCGCCCACGACAGCAATCACCGGTTTGCCACACCGCTTGGCACGACGGGCCACACCCACCGGCGCCTTACCGGCAGCGGACTGCTCATCCATATTGCCCTCGCCCGTTATGACCAGGTCGACATCGCGCACGCGCTCGTCAAACCCCACGAGATCGAGCACCGTCCCCACACCCGAGCGCAGCTTCGCACCGAGCGCCAGCAGCGCCGCGCCCAAGCCACCGGCAGCGCCCGCGCCGGGCACGCCGAGCACCGAGCCAAATGTCCGTGCGCCCTCGGGCGTGCGCAACAAACCCTGGGCTCGAGCTCCGGCAATCGCCGTATCGAGCAGGCGGCCGTAGCCGACCATCCAGCTGTCGCACCTGCTCAGCGCCTCGGCAGCATCCGTCGGCAGGCCCTTCTGTCCGCCGAACACCGCAAGCGCGCCGCGACGCCCTACGAGCGGATTCTCGACATCCGAAAGCACAACGATACGAGCGCCATCCAAAGCCTGCAGCGCTGACGTCAAATCGATACTCGCCACGTGTTCAAGGCCCGCAAGACCGGGGGCGACATCGCAGCCCTGATCATCGACCACGCGCGCGCCCAGCGCCTGCAGCATACCGGCGCCACCATCGTTGGTGGCGCTGCCGCCCAAGCCAATATAGATAGTCTTTGCCCCGGCACGAACCGCACGGAGCATCAGCTCGCCCACGCCATAGGTTGTGGCCGCCAACGCCGTCGACTCCGTGCAAGGCGAATACCCAATTCCGGCCGCCTCGGCCATCTCGATGACCGCGGACTTGCGCTCGACATCAACCAGCATCCGGGCAGACACGCGGTCGCCCAAGGGACCTGCCACCTCGCAGGTCACAATCTCACCGCCGCACGCGGCAACGGCATCGAGCGTTCCCTCGCCACCATCTGCCAGCGGCAATGCGCGCACCTCGGCATCGGGCCAAACGCGGCGCACGCCTTCGGCTACCGCCGCCTCCGCCTGCGCGCTCGAAACGCTGCCCTTAAAGGAGTCGATCGCCAACAGCACACGGCGGGGTCGGCGGCACGCAGGACCAAAGTCAACCGCCGTGCCAGCATCCTCACCGGCACCTGCAAGCGCTGCGGCGTGAGCGGCGTGTGCTTCAAGATCGGCCCCACAACCGCAATCAGCGCCGCCCGCTCCGCGCAGACCGCCAAAATAGCTACTCAGCAGCTCGCGGCATTCATCCGCCAGGACCCCAGCCGTCACGTTAAACCGATGATTCAGGCGCGAATCGGCATTCAGGTCATACAGCGAACCCAACGCGCCCGCCTTGGCATCACTCGCGCCATACACGCAGCGTCCCACGCGCGCGTTGACCATAAGACCCGCGCACATGCAGCAGGGTTCCAACGTCACATAGACCGTACAGTCGGAAAGGCGCCAGCGGCCAAGCGCCTGGGCAGCGGCGCACACGGCCGCAAACTCGGCATGAGCCGAAGGATCCTGGTCGAGCTCGCGCCGATTGTGCGCCCGCGCGACGATCTCGCCGTCGCGCACCACCACAGCGCCAATGGGCACTTCGCCCACTGCCGCGGCGGCGCGCGCCACCGCCAGCGCCTCGCGCATGAACTTCTCGTCGATTTCGGTGATCGTCATCGTTCGCCTTCCCTGTTGCAAATTCAAAACGATGCTATCATTACGACTCACGGAGAGATGGCAGAGCGGTTGAATGCGGCGGTCTTGAAAACCGTTGAGCGCGAGAGCGTTCCGGGGGTTCGAATCCCCCTCTCTCCGCCACTCCTAGTGATGCACCGGTGTCATGGTCCGCTCAAACAGTGCATCGACCACGTCGGCTATCTCAGGTCGACGCTCAAGATCGTGGCCTGATTCCCACCATATCGTGAAAAGTCGAATAATACCGCCGGCGACAAACTCAGACGTCGTCTCGAGTGACACGGGGGCCAGGGCATCCTCGGCAAGCACGTTCATCACACGCTCGCGGATGGAGCGGGCAATGCGGTCGCAAATAACGTTGGTCAACATGCCCGACATGCTGCTTGCCAAAATGTTATCCATGAGCCGCTCGTGCGCCAGAATCAAATCCATGGCATCGTCCAAAATCGCGTGCCGAAGCGCGCGCACGTCCTCGGCAGATACCGCGCCGGCCTCATCGGGCTGTTTTTGCGGCAAGCCCGACATGAGCTCATCGATATAAAAGGCAAAGTAATCGTTCTTGTCGCGAAAGTGCTTGTAGAACGTCGTGCGGCGAATCATGGCGCGGTCGCACAGCATGGCAACCGTCAGGTCCTCAAAACGATGCTCCTCGAGAAGCTCGGTAAAGGCATCGAACAGGGCGCGGTAGGTTTTCTTGATGCGAAGGTCCACTGGTATCGCCATCCTCAGGGCAAAGACAACACTCGTCAATCTGTCGCATATCTTACACCTGTACCTCGCGCGCTTTGCCCCGGTGCCGACCCCGACGAAAACACAACGCTTACCGGAAAGTTCGGCACGACAAAACGTTGCGGGTATACTAGTAGCGTTATACCAACGGCAGCTGGCGCATGCCGCCGCGGCCATTCGAAACGGAGACATCATGCTTCCCGTCATCATCGGCATCGTTGTTGTCATTGTGATTGCCTGCGCCATCGCCGGCATCTACAACAACATGGTCACCAAGCGTAACCGCATCGATAACGCCTGGCAGAACATCGATACGCAGCTGCAGCGTCGCAACGACCTGATCCCCAACCTGGTCGAGACCGTCAAGGGCTACGCCAAGCACGAGCAGGAGACGCTCTCCGCCGTGATCAGCGCGCGTAACACCGCCGTCAAGGCCACCACGCCCGAAGCCAAGATGGAAGCCGACAACGTGCTGACCGGTGCGCTGCGCCAGCTCTTCGCCGTAGCCGAGGCCTATCCCGATCTTAAGGCAAACACCAACTTTACGCAGCTGCAGGCATCGCTCGAGGATACCGAGAACAAGATTAGCTATGCACGCCAGAGCTACAACGACTGCGTGCTCAGCTACAACAACGCCATTCAAACGTTCCCGGCTGTCATCTTTGCCGGCATCTTCCAGTTTAAGGAGCGCCAGGGCTTCGAGGCCGCCGAAGCAGCCCGCCAGGCCCCGACCGTCAAGTTCTAGTAGTTTGACAGCGCATCCTTAATCGGCCAAATGCATAAACCGCCCCGTCGAATGCATACTTCGACGGGGCGGTTTCCTTTTTCGCGAAGGCCCCCCTCTAAGCGCCGTGCATTTTCAGGAGTATTCAACATAGCCAAGAGCTTCGGGCGCCACGATAAATGCCAAAGACCGCGAATATCCCTGCAAATCAAACGCTGTCAGCCCATAACCCCGCCCATCATTCGTAGAAAACATCGAGAAATCCCGATTTTTGCCCGAGGTCGGTATGCAGGGGCCTTCGATTGCAGAATACTCGCAAAAATGCACGTCGCCGCCACCCCCACATGGCGCGAAGCAAAACAAAAGCGCGGCCTTCCTTTCCGGCGCACTCCGCAGGACGAAAGAACCCCCGCCGTGCGTAGTGCACAGCGGGGGTTCTTTCATGTCCGAGGACGCGCCGGGAGGGAAGGCCGCCCTCGGGCCGGACAGCTAAGACAGCTTACGCGACGGTGTAAACCCAGTTGTGCTTATCCTCAACAGCACCAGACTGGATACCAGTCAGGGTCTCGCGAAGCTTCTTCATCACGGGGCCGATCTCGGTGTAGCCAGCCGGGAAGGTCACGGTCTCGTCGGCGCCGTAAACCTTGTTGTCGATCTCGCCGACCGGGGAGATGACGGCAGCGGTGCCGCACAGGCCGCACTCGACAAAGGTGCCGGCCTTGACCTCGGCCCACTCTACGGGACGCTGATCGACGGTCATGCCCAGGTCCTGAGCAACCTGAACGAGCGAACGACGAGTGATAGAGGGCAGGATGGAGTCGGTGTGGGACTGCGGAACGACGAGGGTGCCGTCCTCCTTCACGAACAGGACGTTAGCGCCACCGGTCTCCTCGACATAGGTGCGGGACTCGGAATCGAGATACAGGTTCTCGGCATAGCCCTCGCGGTGAGCCTCCATCGTGGGCTTGAGGGACATGGCGTAGTTCAGGCCAGCCTTGATGTTGCCGGTGCCGTGAGGTGCCGCACGGTCATACTCGGAAACGCGCAGCTTGACGGGCTTGAGGCCACCCTTAAAGTACGGACCGACCGGGGTCACGAGAATACGGAACGTGTACTCAGGAGCGGGAGCCACGCCGATCACGTCACCGGAGCCGATCATAAACGGACGCACGTACAGGGTCGCGCCAGAGCCGAAGGGCGGAACCCAGGCGGCGTTGGCAGAAACGACCTGCTTGACGGCCTCAACGAACTTGTCCTTGGGGAACGGGGGCATCTCGAGGCGCTGCGCAGAGTTGTACATGCGCTCGGCGTTCATGTCGGGACGGAAGCAGACGATGCTGCCGTCCTCGGCGGTGTAAGCCTTCAGGCCCTCAAAGACTTCCTGGCAGTAATGGAAGATGCCGCCGCACTCGGAGACATGCAGGGTGTGGTCGGTGGTCAGGCCGCCCTCGTCCCACTCGCCGTCCTTCCAATGGGCCTCGTAGCTGTAATCGGTCTTCATGTAGCCAAAGCCGAGGCTACCCCAATCGATATCCTTCTTCTCGACAGTCATATGTCGCTCCTTACATACACAGTTGCAAACTCGCGAACCCGCACGCAAGGACCGAGGCCGACCGCGTCGCAACGTCGCACGCCCGGAGCGTAGAGCCGGACGGGACACGCGAACAGCATCAAAGCCGATGGCACGTCGATTCGCATGCACGAGATTGTACTCCCCGTACGCGTCTGATAAAACGCTTTTCTTTAACTAAGTAAAGTATTTTCATTTGACCGAAACCAAAGAGGCCCGCCACCGTAAGCGGTGACGGGCCTCAACTGCACGGTTTGCGCGCCGGCTCGAGCTACGCGTTCTTTTTGCCCAGCTTAGCCTTAACCAGACCGACCACGGTCGGGATGATCGACACGGCAACGATGCCGATAATCAGCAGCTCAAAGTGCTCCTGCACAAAGGGAATGCCGCCAAAGAAGTAGCCCAGCAGCGTAAAGAGCGTTGACCAGGTAATGCCACCCAGCACGTTAAAGATGACAAAGTTGCGCCAGTGCATGCCGCCCATGCCGGCGATAAAGGGCACAAAGGTGCGGATAAACGGGAAGAAGCGGCCGAGGAAAATGGCCAGGTGGCCCCACTTGTCCAAGAAGTCCTCGGACTTTTTAATGCGCTCGGGCGTCATGGCCTTGACCTTACCCGAAGCGATGATCTTGCGGCCAAAGAAGTGACCGATCATAAAGTTGCACTGATCGCCCAAGATGGCAGCAGCCCATGCGACGGCCAGCAAAGCCACGATGTTAAAGCCACCGTTGTGGGCAAAGAAGCCCGAAGCAAACAGCAGCGAATCACCGGGAAGGAACGGGAAGAACACCACGCCCGTCTCGATAAAGATGATCAGGAACACGCAGCCGTAGGCCATAAGCGGGCCGGCGGCGATCCAGCTGGCAATCGCGGTGCGCGGGTCTTTGAGCAGCTCGGCGATAAAATTAATGAAACCCATGAAGTAAAACCTCTCAGTTGTGGGCGCGGATACGTCCAAGTTGACCAGTATACGGTTGCGGCGTCCCCTCGTGCGCAACCCCACAAAAGCATGACTCCATTACCAGCAAGTTTGCATAACTGACACCTGTCGCGCAATGCCGCCAAGATTGTCCTTCCTAATCCCTAGCGAATCGCTATACTTTATTGAATCGCATTGCCATGGCGCTAAGGGAGGGCGGCCGGTGAGCTTTATCAATACCATTCGCGAGGACATCAAGACCGTCCAAGCGCAGGACCCCGCCGCGCAAAACGGTCTGGTCATCTTCCTTTCCTATCCTGGCCTGCACGCCAAGTGGAACCACGTGCCCGAGCACTGGCTCTGGGAGCACGGTCATCGCTCGCTCGCCCGCGTGCTCTCGCAAATCACCCGTCACATCACCGGCGTCGAGATTCATCCCGCCGCACAGATCGGCAAGCATTTCTTTATCGACCACGCCATGGGCGTCGTCATCGGCGAGACCACCGTCGTGGGCGACAACTGTGTACTCTACCAGGGCGTTACGCTCGGCGGCACCGGCAACGAGACCGGCAAACGCCACCCAACGCTCGGCGATAACGTCACCGTGGGCACGGGTGCCAAGGTGCTCGGCAACATTCGCATCGGCAACAACGTCAAGATCGGCGGCAACTCGGTTGTCGTCAAGGACGTGCCCGACAACTGCACCGTCGTGGGCGTGCCGGGACGCATCATCAAGCGCAACGGCTGCCGCGTGTTCGAGGAGAGCTTCGATGCCAAGCAGCATCGCGAGTACATGCCCGACGACGCCGCCGAGCAGTCCGCGCTCAACCGCCAGGGCATCACCGAGAACGCCCGCCGCGTCAAGGAACTCGAGCGAGAGGTGGCCGAGCTCAAAGCCCTCGTCGCCAAGCTCGTGGACGAACGCTAGAGGCGGACGACCACCGACAACATTGACGCCAACGCAAAGGCGCGCCAGAGGATTCACCCCCGGCGCGCCTTATTTGTGATGTGGTAAAGAGACTGTCCCTTTGTCACATTATGCGAACTGGCTCAGATAGAGGTCGGCGTAGGCACCCTCGGCAGCCAGCAGCTCCTTATGCGTGCCCTGCTCGATAATGTTGCCGTGATCCATGACCAAGATCAGGTCGGCATCCACAATCGTCGACAGGCGGTGTGCGATCACAAAGCTCGTGCGCCCGCGCATAAGCGCATCCATGGCACGACCGATGGCAAGCTCGGTACGCGTGTCCACGCTTGAGGTCGCCTCGTCCAGAATGAGAATCGCCGGGTTGTTGAGCAGCACGCGAGCGATGGTCAGCAGCTGACGCTGGCCCTGGCTGATGCTCTCGGCATCGTTGGCCACGCGCGTGTCGTAGCCCTGCGGCATGGTGCGCACAAAGAAGTCGACCTGCGCGGCGCGCGCAGCCGCCACGATCTCGTCGCGCGTCGCCTCGGGGCAGCCGTAGGCGATATTCTCGGCAATCGTGCCGTCGAACAGCCAGGCGTCCTGCAGCACCATGCCAAACTGCTGCCGTAGCTCGCCGCGGTCCATGCGGCTCGTATCCACGCCGTCGAGCGTAATACGCCCGCCGTCAATCTCGTAGAAGCGCATGAGCAGGTTGATGAGCGTCGTCTTACCTGCGCCCGTGGTTCCCACCACGGCAATCTTCTGGCCCGGCTCGGCGGTAAACGACACGTCGCGCATAAGCGGCTTGTCGGGCGAATAACCAAAGCGCACATGCTCAAAGGAGACGCGGCCCTCCACGCGACCCGGCAGCTTGGCGGCCTTGTCCGGCAGCGGATCGGCCTCCATCTCGGGCTCATCGAGCAGGTCGAACACGCGCTCTGCACTCGCCAGCGCGCTCTGCAGCGAGTTGAAGGTAAACGACAACTGCGTCATGGGCTCGGACGCCTCGTAGATAAACTGGAAGAACGCCTGGAACACGCCGACGGTCATGTGACCGGCAACCAGCATGCTGCAGCCCACAAGCGCAATAACGATCTGCGCCAAACGGCCGATAAAGCGCACTGCGGGGCCGACAGCATTGATCATAAAGTCGGCCTTGGTGCTCACACGAGCCAGTTCCTTCGAAGCCTCGTGCACCTCAGCGGAGCTCTGACGTTCGCGGTTAAACGCGCGGATCACCAGACGGCCCGAATAGCCTTCCTCGACCGCACTCGTAATCTTGGACACCCACTCCTGGCGCTCGCCCGTCACATCGTGTGTGCGGCGCGAGACGACCTTCGTCACCAGCAGCGACAGTGCCGTAAAGAACAGAAAGACGAGCGTAAGCTGCACGCTGAACACGAACATCACGCTCACAGCACCAACAACCGTGCCGATCGACACGAGCAGCTGCAGCAATCCGCGCTGCATGCTCTCGGACATCTTGTCCAGGTCGTTGGTCGCGCGGCTGACGACCTCGCCGGGACGATGCGCGTCAAAATAGGCGAGCGGCAGACGGTTGAGCTTTTGCGCGATGCGGTTGCGCAGGCGCAGATTGAGACGCTCAGCGACGCTCGACATCAAAAAGCTCTGGAGCGCATAGAACGAGGCAGCGGCAGTCCAGATCATAAAGTAGACGAAAATGGTCTTGCCGCAGTTCTCCCAGGTGATGCTGAAAGTGGTGTTGTTGACAAACGCTACCTGAATGTGGCCCCACAGCTCATCGATCACGCGGGCGCTATATGCCGGCGCGGCAGTGTTAAAGATGACATAGAACACAATGCTCGCGAACACGATATAGAAGCGCCAATGGTCGCCGGCAGCCTCACTCCACAGGCGGCGCACCGTCGCCCAGGTATCCCGAGGCGTCTCGTCCTCGTCTTCGTCGTCCACGTCGCGCATACGCTCTGCCTCGGCGCGGGCGCGCTCGTCCTCGGCACGTTCGTTTTCCTCGTAGAGCGCTTGGCGGCGAGCCTCGCGCTCGGCTGCAGCCTTGGCGGCGTCATCCAGCTCGGTCGACGCGGCAGCCGTTTCCTCGACCAGTCCCGCGGCAGCGGCGTCATCAACGCCGCCCTGCTTCTTGAGCTCCTCGGTCATGCTACTCACCTCCCTTCATCTGCGATTCCGCGATAGCGCGGTACACCTCGCAGGTTTCCATGAGCTCGTCGTGCGTGCCTAGGCCCACGATCTCGCCGTCTTTGAGCACCACAATCTGGTCGGCATGCAGAATGGTCGAGATACGCTGCGCGATGATGAGCACCGCGGCATCGCGCGTCTCGTCCTGCAGCGCATGGCGCAGGGCGGCATCGGTCTTAAAGTCCAGGGCCGAAAAACTGTCATCGAAGATATATAGATCGGCATGCTTCATGAGTGCGCGGGCGATCGCCAGGCGCTGACGCTGACCGCCCGAGAAGTTCGTACCGCCCTGGGACACCGGCGTATCGAGTCCCTGCGGCTGGTCGAGTACAAAGGTGCTCTGGGCAACCTCTAACGCATGGAGCATGTCAGCCTCGGTCGCGCCCTCGTTGCCAAAGCGCAGGTTGCTCGCCACCGTACCCGAGAACAGCCATGCCTTCTGCGGCACGTAAGCGATACGCCCGCGAATCTCACCTTGCGAAAGGTCGCGCAGGTCAACGCCATTCAGGCGAATGGCGCCCTTCGTGGCATCGTGGAAGCGAAGCAAGAGCTTGGCCACCGTCGACTTGCCCGAACCCGTCGAGCCTACAATCGCGGTCGTCTGGCCACGGCGACAGGCAAAGCTCAGTTCGCACAGGGTGTCCTCGTCGGCATCGTCAAAACGGAACGACATATGGTCGAACACGGCCACCGCGTCGACCCCATCTGCGGACTCAGGCGCCCCGTCGCCCAGCGTAGCCTTGCCGTCCACAATGCTCGGCTCGATTTCGAGCACCTGTTGCGCGCGGTTGAGGCACGCCGCAGCGCGCGGAAGCGTCAGAATCACCATCTGCGCCATCATCACAAAGAACAGGATCAAGATCGCGTACTCCAGCACGGCCGAGATGCTGCCGATTTGCATGGCATGGACGCCCACGCGGTTGCCGCCGACCCACAGCACCGCCACTTCGGCGATGTTCATCAAAAAGAAGCTGGAGCTGTCGAGACCCACAAACAGGTGGTTTACCTTGATGGCATTGGCCGCGTAATCGCTAAACACCTCGTCCAGGCGCTGCTCCTCGTGGCGCTCCTTGTTAAATGCGCGGATGACGCGCACGCCCACGATGTTCTCGCGCAGCACCACGTTCATGCGGTCGATAAAGCTCTGCAGGCGCATAAAGATCGGCGCGGCGTTGGCAACGGTAAAGACCGCCGCCACCAGCACGATCGCAACGACCACGCCCAGCAGCGTGCCCATGGCGGGATCGATGAACCAAGCAAAAATGATGCCCGCCACGGCCAAGAACGGCACCGGCAGCACCAACTGAATCGTCTGAAGGACAGCCTGCTGAATCACGTTGATGTCGTTGAGTGAGCGCGTGATCATCGAACCCGTGCCAAAGCGCTCAAAGTCGCTGGCCGCGAGTTCGAGCGACTTGTCGTACACGGCATTGCGGATGTCGCAGGCCACATTGGCCGCCAGACGGGCCGAAAGATAGCAGCCCAGCACCGTGCCGCCGCTGGCCATGCCGGTCGCGATAAGCATGTACAGGCCGTTGCGTAAAATATAGTCGACATCGCCCGTGGTAATACCGGTGTTGACCATGTTCGCCAGCATCGTGGGAACCAACAGCGTACCGACGTTATCTATCAGCACCGCAAACAGCGTCACCGCGATCAGACGGCGGTACGGCCTCATAAACCTCATTAAGAGTCGCATGTCTCCCCCTCGATCTTATCGTTCGCATCGTTCTCCGCGGCCATCTGCTGTTTAAACGCCTCGCACTCTTCGTTAAGAACATGGGAGAACTTGCCGACCAGGCGCATAATCTCACACTGTTCCCAGGGCTCGAGCGCGCCAAAGGCACGCTGCTCGGCTTTAACCGCCGGCAAAGCATAGTGCTCGGCGAACCGCCGGCCCTCATCGGTCAAACAAACGACCTTATTCTTACGACTGCCTTCGGCAAACTCCAACGTCGCAAGCCCTCGCGCCCTAAGCGTCTTGATCGCCGAATTGATGGTCTGCTTGCTATAGAACCATTCGCTTGTCAGACGACTCACGGCGATGCTACCGCCCGCCGTGCTGGTGTCGACGAGCATCCAATAGGCGCAGTCCGAAAGACCGCAGGTGCGCGAGAACTCCGAATAGATATGGTCGAGTCCATTGAGCATCCGGTCAAAATCGACCAGCGTAACCGCACTATTCATCTATCCCACCATTCGATTGTCCGAGTTTTGACCAATTTGTATCTCTACATTAGTCCGAGTTTTGACTATCGTCAACAAGCTCGTTATATATGGTCGGCCTACATTGCATATCGACAAAAAAGACCGCCGGCGCGGGGGCGGCGCCGGCGGTTGCGAAAGAATATCGATTGTTGGCTGTTAAGCAGCGACGGCCTCGTAGACCGTGGCGCCCGAGAAGCTGTCGTGCAGGCTCTTGCCGCAGATCCACGGCAGTTCGACGACCTCGCAGACCGTGTTGACCAGCTCGGAGCAGTCAGTAAAGTGGCCCTTATCGTTGAGGGCCTCGCAATCCTGAACACGCCAATAGCCATCGGTGTGCGTGATGTAGTACTCGTGATCGTTAATCGACACGAAAGCGCGCGTCTTGGAACGCAGCAGCTTCAGAAATCCTTCGAAGTCGGTCTCGACGACATCTCCAGCCTGAAACATGATGTTACCTCCTGGCCCGGCGCCACCATGGCGCGTTGATAAACGTTGATACTCCTTAAGTAAAACCTTTATCAGAGCTTATGCGCGCATCATTTAGGCAAGTGGTAAAAAACCGCAGGGTAGACGGGATAAAACGTTTAATCATCCCACCGGTTTGTCACATTCTGACTGAAGTTTTATGCAAACCAACTTTTCCGATTGGCGGCTATTGCTGTTTGGGGCCCTCTGCGCGATTACGGCTACGGCACGACGGGTAAGAACGGAGCATCTGCAATGTCATCGCTAGGAGAACCCATGGAGACCATCGAAGCGCTCATCCACCGCCGCAGCTGCCGTAACTATAGCGATCGCCCCGTCGAGGCAGAAAAGCTCGCACGCATTATCGAAGCCGGCCAGTACGCGCCGAGCGGCATGGGGCGCCAGCCGGTCACGTTCATCGCCGTCACCGACCCCGCAACCGTCGAGCGCCTCTCGCAGCTCAACGCCCAAGTTATGGGCAGCGAAGGAGATCCCTTCTACGGCGCCAAGACCGTTGTGGTGGTGCTCGTCGACCGCAGCGTGCCCACGTACCTGGAAGACGGTTCGCTCGCCATGGGCAACCTGCTCAACGCAGCCTATGCGCTGGGCGTCGATTCGTGTTGGATCCACCGCGCGCACGAGGTCTTTGACTCACCCGAGGGACTGGAACTGCTGGCCAAGTGGGGTCTGCCTGTCGACGGAAGCCTGCGCGGTGTGGGCAACTGCATTCTGGGCTACGCCGAGGACGTACTTCCCGAGGCAAAGCCGCGCCGCGACAACGTAGTGTACGTAGAGTAGGAAGGTCCGCCGTTCTACCGAACGGTGGCCGCTCGCTGCTGGCGACTGACATCGAATGAGTTGCTGTTGGCATTCGACACCTGGGCAGCTAAAAGGCCCCGTCCCAAATTTGCTGCCCCACTCGCAACTTATCTTGCCGATGGAGTTGTCGTCGTTTCGTTCGTTTGAGTCGTTTCGGTATCGCCGCCTTGCTCGCCCTCGCCCTTTTGCGCATCGGCGATCGTTGCGGCAGCGGCAACAATACCGCGCTGAGGCGCCACGCCCGTCTGGGCCTGAGCGCCCTCGACAAGCTCCGTGCCGGCATGCGCGAGCTCAGCAGGCTTGAACATCGCGCTCAGGTCGACGCCGCCGCCAGCGTAGCCGAGTGCGGCAAGTGCGATGACAACCACCGCAACAACAACTGCAATCGGCACGTAACGATGCCAACCAGCAGGATTGAGCCCACTGCGGCGAGCCGCACCGCGGCTGATATAGCCCAGCGTTCCGTCGTGCTTGAGCTTAGAGCCCACCACGCGCTTGCGCCCCCGCAGCGACGACTCGGCCTGCATGGCCAAGCGAGCGCTTGCCGAAGGATAGCCGTATTTGGTGCGCTTGAACGAACCGTCGAACCCCAACGCGTGCTTGCCCCACGTCCGGGACGTGGTGCGGCGGTTAACTGGAGCCGCGCCCCGTCTATTCCGGTTTGGTTTTGAAGTCTCCGCCATACGCCCCCGCACGCCGTAACACAATCGAAACATTACTGCTTTGGACTGTAGCACACGCGCCGCACGCGGTCACGGGCGCCTCGCTCAGCGGTCGTCGTCCTTCAGCAAGCGCCACAGGGTCGTGCGGCTTATTCCCAGCACCTCGGCAGCGCGGGTCCGGTTGCCCTGAAGATAGCCTACGACCAGCCGCGCGATGTCGCGTTCGGTATCAGCCAGTGGACGCAGGATATACAGGTCGCTGTCGAGCGTCGGAGCGCCAAAGGTTGCGGTTTTGATGACGTCCTCCTGGGCGAGCACCTCCTCCGCCGCAGCGCGCCCCGCCACACCCGACCCTACTAATATATAGAGTCGTTCCGAGACCTCGCGCCTGTCTCCTATACACATCTGACGCTGCCGACGATACTCC
>CABRIB010000040.1 GCA_902470915.1 uncultured Collinsella sp.
CTTGACGCCGCCGCCAAGGAGCTCGTCGACACCTGGCAGCAGGCATAGGCTCAGGCCGAGCAGCTGATCCGCAGCCTCATATCTTCAGCAATGGAAAGCGCATCCCAGTTTGGACCTCCATTCCGGGATGCGCTTTCCGCCGAGTCCGCGGCAGTTTGCCCTACCCCGCTAGGTAGGCCTCCAACGCCGGCAAAGTCGCCTCCGCATCGCGGCGACCGATTTGGTAGATGCGCTCGAGCTCATCGGGCTCGCGGCACAGCGACGGCACTTTCACCGATTCGCTCGGACGCACCACAAAGATTTCGCCAGCAGCCTCGCGACGCGCCAGGTCATCGAGCGTGGCATTGTAGACCTCATGCCGATGCTCAAGCGCCGCGACAAACTCCGGGTAGTGACGGAACACGCGCCGCAGCATGGGCATCACGCTGTTGGGCTGCTTCACAAAGCCCGCCGGCTGCGTGAGTACCACGATATTGCGGTCATACCCCTGCGCAAACAGCCATGCACTGGGAATAGAATCAGCCACGCCACCATCCAGATACTTATGCCCGTCAATAGCAACGGGGCGCGTCGCCACGGGAATCGCCGACGATGCCCGGATCCACTCGATATCGCGCTCATCGCCATAGGGCAGGTCGTGATAGACGGCCTTGCCCGTCTCGATATCGGTACACACGCACGTAAATCGCATGGGGCAGGCGCGATATGCTTCCAGGTCGATGGGATCGCGCTCGATAGGCACCTCGTGATAGGCAAAGTCGGCATTGAACATATCGCCGGTTCGCAGCCAGCTGGTCACGCTCGCATAGCGCTTGTCGGCGCAATAGGCCTTGTTATAGCGAATGGCGCGGCCGATCTGGCGCGATTTAAAGTTGTAGCCAAATGCCGCGCCCGCCGAGACGCCCACCATATGGTCGCAGGTCAAACCGTGCTCCATCCAAACGTCGAGCACGCCCGCCGTATACATACCGCGGTAGCCGCCTCCCTCGAGCGCCAGCCCCACCGTGCGCGTCATATTTGACTGTGCCATGCGACCATCTCCGTTCCTGCGTTTTAAAACGGGACAAGTATACCCGTCAACATATATCGTCCCAGTCGCATTTTTATCGAACATCGCATCGTCGCGCTACCGCTTGTCGAATAATAGCCGCCCACAGCATGTGCACCCATATATAATTGTGCACTATTGTTTACACTACTCAGCTGTTATCAACAGCGAACATTAGCCGGCAAATTAACTCAACAACGCGGCAAGGCGGGGGCCTGGATACATGCAAAGCGCTGAGCAACGACGCGTGTACACAACGAGCTCGCCCGACGCAATCCGCCCCGACCTCAGAAAGCCGCTTAGAACATGGATACTGTCAGCAATTACACCGAAACGCTCGAAAAGACCGTCCGTGACCTTCTCGAGCGTCAGGAGGATCTGATCAGGACCGCCTTTACCGACCAGCTTACCGGGCTTGGCAACCGTGGCGGCTTTGCCCGTTCCCTCGAGGAGCTCTGGGAGCAGGACGCCCCCGTTACCATGGCGTTCATCGATATCGACAATCTCAAGCACTGCAACGACGTCTTTGGGCATGACGAGGGCAACCGCTATATCTTGCAGGTAAGTCTCTATCTTAAGCTGTATATGAAGGTGGGCGAAGCGGCGTTTCGCATAGGCGGCGACGAGTTTGCCATCCTATCTACGATTGCAACCGAGGACGACCTCGCCGAACGTCTGAAACACTGCCGAACGGTTCTGCTCAAAAACAACGATTCCGAGATGCCCCACTCGTTTAGCTACGGAGTGTCACATGCCGACCCCGCCCTGGGCGAAGCTTCCAATCGCATGACGCTCGATGCCGACCATCGCATGTACGACTACAAGCTACGTCATGCCATGCACCTCGATCGACGCAATATCACGCAAGTCCACGCCGACGACTTCGAAATAAGCGATCGTATTTTTGACGCCTTTTCGATGCTCAACGAGGGCCGTTATTTCTTTATCGAGAACTTGGACAAACATCGCACCCTTTGGTCACAAGGTGCCTTACGCGATCTTGGCCTTCCCTCGGAGCACATAGACAACTGTCGCGATTACTGGAAAACGCGCGTCCATCCCGACGACCTTGAGGCCTGCATCAACGACATCGACCAAGTCTACAACGGCACCAAGCACCGTCGCGTCATGCAGTATCGTGTGCGCAACGCCGTCGGCGACTACGTCCTTTGCCGTGCTCGCGGGTTTCGTATCGACGGCGACGGAAATGTCCCCTCGCTCTATGTCGGCGAGCTCGTCAACCACTCACTTGCCGAAACCGTCGACGCCGCCACAGGCCTCGGAACGCAGCGCATGCTGGCCAACGCCATCGACGCCTGCCGCCGCGATCGTTGCGAGACAGGGCTTATAGCGGTGCGCGTTCGTGGCACGACAAAGCTCAACGAGCTCTACGGGGCCGAGGCTGTCGACAACATGCTTGCCGAATACGCAGGCCGCATGCTGTCGATCACCCGCGGCAGGAGCCGGGTCTACCGTTCACGAAGCGTCCAGTTCGTCGTGCTCAGCAACGACCTAGACCACGAGGCATTCGAGCAACTGACCCGCCACCTTAAAGAGGCCGTTTTCGCTCCTGTTCGAATCGCAGGCGACACCATTACTCCCGTCTGCCTTGTCGTCCCGGCCTTTTACGAGCACTTAACCCATCAAGCGACCGCCGTTTTAGGCGAACTCGACCGTCGCCTTCGCACGGCCGGCGGGCTTGTTCCCAACGACAGCCTCCCCATACCCGAGGCGGAGCGCAAAAGCGCCATAGCCGAACGTATCGACTCGCTCACGGGCCTCTATCGACCCAGCGAGTTTATGCGGCGTGCCAACGCATTTCTTAAGACAAGGCGCGACGCCGCTTGGTGTATCGCCACCGTCGACATGGGTCATATGCGACTGTTCAACGAATGGCACGGACAGGCCGAGGGCGACCGCGTGCTCGCCGATGTGGGCACGGTCCTCAAAGACATCGAGAATGCCGAGATGGGCGTCGCAGGATACTGGGGCCAAGACGACTTTTGCATTCTCATCCCCTTTGAGCACAACACCGTCCATCAAATCTATAACCGCGTTCGTGCCGCCGTGGCCAAGCATGATGACGGCGTGGGTTTCTGGCCGTCCATGGGCGTTTGCCCCATCGACCCCAACGAGGAAATCACCATCGACGCGCAGGCCAAGGCCATGTTTACCAATCGGCGCGCCAAAAACGATTTTAAGGATCGCATCGCCGTCTTTCGCCCCGAGGAATACAAGCGCGAGGTGGCGTTTCACCGCACCCTCACCGAGTTCCAGTATGCGCTCTCAAACGACCGCATCACCTACTACCTGCAGCCCCAGGTTGATATGGAAACCGGCGAGATCATTGGCGCCGAAGCACTCACCCGCTGGATTGACAAGGACGGCTCTCTCATTTCGCCCGCAACGTTTATCCCCGCACTCGAGGAAAGCGGCTTTGTGGTGACGCTCGACAAGTACATTTGGCAGGGTGTCGCCTCGTGGCTGCGCGGGCGCATCGATCGAGGACTTCGCGTGGTTCCGGTCTCGCTTAATGTGTCGCGCGTGGATATCCTTGCCTGCGACGTTGCCGAACATATGGGGGCGCTCGCCGCCCAATACAACCTACCGCCCGAGCTCATGCGTATCGAGATCACCGAGACGGCTTATACGGGGGAGTCCGAGGCCGTGGACAAACTGACAGCCGACCTGCACACCCGCGGCTTCTCGACCCATATGGACGATTTTGGCACCGGCCAGTCCACGCTCGCGATGCTCAAGAACGTCAACGTCGACGTCATCAAGCTCGACCGCACCTTTGTGCCCACCGACCGCGATCAAGGCCGCAGCGCGCAGATCGTGTCATCGATGCTCGAGATGGCGCAGTCGCTCCATCTGCCCGTCGTGGTCGAAGGCGTCGAGACAAATGAGCAGGCAAACATACTACGCCACATGGGCGCCCGCTACGCTCAGGGCTTCCTCTACTACCGCCCCATGCCGGCGAATGATTTTGAGGCATTGCTCGATGGTGGCAAAAACAACTGATACGCTCGCGCGCAAAACACCACCGCCGAAGGGGACATTTGTCTCCATTAGCTAACTTATATCCCCAATTCAAACCGAATTGGGGATATGATACAAACCGTTGTTCTGCCCAAGGAGGTTATTCATCATGAACGAGTCATATCGCTTGGGCGAGCAATCGATTATTGCCTATCTTCAGCGACTTGCGAATGGTGTCTCGACCGCCGAACTCGATGTTTCCGTGCTGCCTGCTGAGCTACGCGCCGTTGGTGAGCAACTGCAAAAGACGCATGCCATCCTGCAACAAGAGCGCCAGCTGCTTGAGTGCAACGCCTATATCGATCCGCTCACCAACTTGGACAACCGTGGCGGACTCGACCGTCACGTCGAGCAGCTCTGGCGCAAAGGCGACCCCTTCACCTGCGCCTATATTGACATCGACCATCTCAAGCATTGCAATGATAGGTTTGGCCACGCCGAAGGCAATCGCTATATTCTGAGCATCTGTCGCACGCTCTCCGAAACCATGGAGCACGATGAGATGCTGTTCCGTATCGGTGGAGACGAGTTTGTGCTTATCTCGCTCTCTGCAAACGAGACTGAACTCGAGCAGCGCTTGGAGCAGGTACGTGCCGGGCTGATCGAGGCGAGCTCAGGTGGCAAGGCGCCCATGATCGCTAGCTTTAGCTTTGGCTGCTCGCGCGTCAATCCACTTGCCGGCGACACGCGTCGCCAGATGACGATGGATGCCGATCGCAAGATGTATCGCTATAAGCTTATGCATCGTGTGCAGCAACCGAAAGACAATGACGCGCCGCCACACCCAATTGCCGAGCAGCTTCCGTGCAACGACCGCGTATTCCAAGCGATCTCTATGAGCTCCGAGACGCGCTATCCGTTTATCCTCAATCTCGATACGGGCGAATCACAATGGTCGGTTAATGCCGTACGCGATTTTGACCTGCCCTCCCAGCATCCCTACAACTCACTCGACTTGTGGCTTGCCCGCGTTCACCCCGAGGACCGCGACAACGTACGCGCCGAGCTCGACATGGTGATAAACGGTACGTGGCACTTCCACTACATGCAGTATCGCGTGATGGATGCCACCGAAGCATACGTGCTTTGCGACTGCACGGGCTACCGCTTGGACGGCACCGATACCGAGCCCAACATGTACGTGGGCATGATTATCAACCGCAGCTTGGCAGATACGACCGATTCCGTGACCGGCCTGGGCGACATCCACGCCCTGGTCAACGCCATTGGCGAAATGCGTCGCGTCGCGCGCAAGGCGGGCTTGGTCGCCATTAAAATCGACGATATCGCTCAGGTCAATGCCCGCTTTGGCTTTGATGCAGGCGACCGCGTTTTGGCGGAGAGTGCCGCCTGCCTCATGGATTGTTCGCGCGGTAAGGGTCGTCTGTTCCGCTCGACCGGACCGATGTTCGTGGCGCTTTTCGACGAATTCGATCCCGAAGAGACCGACGCGATCGCAAAGGAAATCGAGCGGTTCCTGGGCTCTCCCGTGCTCTTTGGCTCGTTTGAATATCAGCCGCCCCTTCGCGTGGCCACGCTTCATCTGGATACCGTCGACCGACAGCCCGTTTCCATTTTGAACGAGCTCAAAGTGTTGCTCGGGAAAGCCGTGCAGGTGCCAGGTACCAAACTGGATTAGCACCACGCCCGCACCGCCTCCCCCATCGTGCGATAATCCTCTGCAGAAGTCACCAACAGCAGAGGGAGTTTGTGATGAAGGTTCTTTTGGTCAATGGCAGCCCCAAGGCAAACGGCAACACCGCTCGCGCGCTCGCCGAAGTCGCCGAGCAACTTAAAGCCGAGGGCATCGACAGCGAGGTATTCCAACTGGGCGCCAAGCCCATCCGCGACTGCATCGGCTGCGGTCAGTGCGGCAAGCTTGGCGGTCGCTGCACCTTTGACGACGACGTGGTGAACGAGCTCATCGCTGCCGCCGAGCAGGCAGATGGCTTTGTCTTTGGCTCCCCCGTCTACTATGCGCATCCCAGCGGACGCATCCTCTCGGCTCTCGACCGCGCATTCTATGCTGGCAGCAAGGCCTTTGTGCACAAGCCGGGTGCCGCGGTCGCCGTCGCCCGTCGCGGCGGCACGTCGACCACCTTCGATGTACTCAACAAATACTTCACTATCAACCAGATGCCCGTGGTGGCCTCCACATACTGGAACAACGTCTTTGGTGCCATGCCGGGCGAGGCCGCCCAGGACGCCGAGGGCCTGGCCACCATGCGCAACATCGGCAAGAACATGGCTTGGCTCCTGCATTGTATCGAGGCAGGGCAGGCTGCCGGCATCGAAGCCCCCGAAGCCGATCGCGAGCGCACCAACTTCATTCGTTAGAACGGCGGAACATGAATATCCAGATTTTTGGCACCAAGAAGTCCTTCGATACCAAGAAGGCCCAGCGCTATTTTAAGGAGCGCCGCATCAAGGTGCAGTTTATCGACCTTAAGGAAAAGGAGATGAGCAAAGGCGAGCTCACGAGCGTGATGCAGGCGGTCGGCGGCATCGACAAGCTGCTCAACCCCAAGGCCAAGGACGAGGAGACGCTCGCGCTCATGCAGCACCTCACCCCTAGCCAGCGCTTCGATAAACTGCTCGAGAATCAGCAGGTTCTAGCCGAGCCCATCGTGCGCAACGGCAAAAAGGCCACCGTCGGTTATTGCCCCGATGTGTGGGGAGCCTGGGAGTAGCCTGTGTTATTTGCCGGCGCGTGGGTATAAGAGCAGGCGTTTGGCATAAGATTTAACTGTAAGCCATGTCTAACAAAGGAGGGCACATGCCCAACAAACCCGTGAAGATCATCATGCTTACCGGATACCTCGGTGCCGGCAAGACCACGCTGCTCAACCACATCCTCGCTAACGACGGCGGTATCCGCGCCGCCGTGATCGTCAACGATATCGGCGAGATCAACGTCGACGCCAGCCTCATCGCCGACGGCGGCCTTTCCGAGACCGACGACCTCATCCCGCTCACCAACGGCTGCATCTGCTGCACGCTTTCGGACGACCTTGCCAACCAGCTGCAGGGCATCGCCGATTCGGGCAACTTCGATTACATCATCATCGAGGCATCGGGCATTTGCGAGCCTATCCCCATCGCCTACACCATCTCGAGCTTCTGCGACGAGGCCAAGGTGGGCGGCGAGCCTAAACTTGCGCTCGACAACATCGTGGCCGTGGTCGACTGCGCCCGCATGTACGACGAGTTCAACGGCGGTCGCGACCTGCTGGCAGAGGATATCGACGAGGACGACATCGAGAGCCTGCTCATCCAGCAGATCGAGTTCTGCTCTACGCTGATCCTCAACAAGACCGATACCGTGAGCCCTGAGCAGATCGCCGAACTCAAGGCCATCGTGCGCAGCCTGCAGAAAGACGCCGTGATCGTCGAGGCCCAAAACGGCGAGGTCCCCATGGAGGAGCTGCTCGATACCGACCGCTTCGACTTTATGCGCGCCTACAACTCCGCCGCCTGGATCGAGGCCATGGAGCATCCCGAGGAGCACGACGACCCCGAGGTGCTCGAGTACGACATCGAGACCTTTGTGTACTCGCGCCGCAAGCCGTTTGACCTGCAGAAGTTCACCGATTTTGTTGAGCAGGAGTGGCCCGACGAGGTCATTCGCGTCAAGGGTCCGCTGTGGCAGACCGGCAATCCGGACATGTGCTACATGTTTGAGCAGGCCGGCCACCAGATGCGCCTGATGGAGAACGGCCTGTTCGTTGACTCCGCGCCCGAGGGCGAGAAGCAGAAGATCATCAACGAGAACCCCGAGATCATGCAAATTTGGGACGACGAGACGGGCGACCGCATGACGAGCCTGTGCATCATCGGCCGTCACATGGACAAGGACGCGCTCATCGCCTCCCTTGATGCCTGCCTGACCGACTGGCACCGCGCCTAGGTTTATCCAAGCGGGCATTTGTCCGCCTACGTAACCGCCAAACCACCACGAAGGTGCCCTTCGTGGTGGTTTTTCGTTCTGAGCCAAGGAGATTCATGTTCAATATCGTGCTGTATGCGCCCGAGATTCCGGCCAATACGGGCAATATCGGCCGTACCTGCGTGGTCACCGGCGCCCGCCTGCATCTGGTGGAGCCGCTGGGCTTTTCGCTCGACGACAAGACGGTACGTCGCGCCGGTCTGGGCTACTGGCAAAACTTGGACGTGACGACCTATGCCGACTGGGGGGACTTCCTTGCCCGCAACGGCCTCTCCCCCGCCGATGAGCGCCTGCATCTGCTGACTAAAAAGGCTCGTCGCACCTATGCGCAAAGCACCTATCGCGACGGCGACTTCTTGGTCTTTGGCAGCGAGAGCTCGGGCATTCCCGAGCCACTGCTTGCCGCGGCGCCCGAGCGCTGCGAGCGCATCCCGATGTTGCGCGATTGCGACTCGCTTGATAACGCCGAGACTTGGGAAGCCCACGAGGTGTCGCTCGGACATACCGAGGACAGCCACGAGGCCATCCTGCAGCAGGATATCTGCGGCAACTTCATCGACCCGGACGACTACCGCATTAGCGCCCTCAACCTTTCCAACAGCGCCGCCATCGTCCTCTACGAAGCCCTGCGCCAAACAGGCTTTGCCGGCATGTAAAACCTGCCATTAGGGGACGGGGTAGAAATGGTAGACTTTCAAACTCTCTAGTCCTTGACAAAATGGTTTTGACATCAAATGCGGCAAAGGGACAGTCCCTTTGCCGCATTTGGCTGCTGACAATTCACGTCAGAATTCAACTTCAAATACAAACGACTGCCGAAGTTCTCGCTTAGCTTGGCTTGTCAGGCTCGAATTCGCCCTTATGTTCAGCTTGCTGCATGCCTCATCGATAGCCATAGCAAGCGATACGGACATGGTCATGGTCGTCTCGCTTTTCAATTCAACCCGATAACTCTTCGCCTTGTTTTTATCCTCTCCACCGCATCTCGTTTCGATTAACAAGAGAATGTCAGAGTCATGGGCATACCAATGGAGTTCAGGGCGCTGTGGAACCATGTCTCCCTCGAATTCCTGTGTAAACAGGATTTTCTTCTCATTTCTCGTTAAATCGCTCAAAGAGCCGTTGATTCGAGCCGAGCCCTTCTTTCCCGCTTTGGCATTTCCCTTAACCTGGTGGCCTCTCCGAGTTTCCTCGTACTCCGTCACCTCCAACTTGCAGCGCTTCGCGCCAAGCATGAACGCAATCCGTCTCAACTCGGCCATCTTGTCTTGTTGCATGGTTGCGAAATAGGAGTCTAGATCAACAAAGCGAGACCGATCAAAAGCATCTATGTAATATGTGGAATAAAGAGATGGTTTAGGGTAGAAAGACAGCTCGCTATCCCCAATTGCTTCGCGGTACAAATTGAAAATCTGCGTGCCCTTAACAGTATCCAACCAACCAATAGCATCCCTACAGACATCGATGCCCCGACGCTCATTTCCGTCAACAATTCGAATCATGTTCGGCAAATGGAATGAAGGGCTCTGATAGATCTCTTTGGTTACAGGCCTGTACCTATTGAGCTGTTGCTGGTATGCCCAATCGTTGACGGCGTCACCAATATCCGCAGCAGCACCTGCTGCACCATCGGCCGCATCAGCAATAGCCGCCAAGGCGTCATCGACCATCGGAGTTGCAGCACGCATTGCGCCATCGGCAACTTTCTGTACGGTTGCAACCGCGCCCGCCATCGCGCTTCCGGCGCCATCAACCAACCCGGCAGCGGCCTTACGGATATCAAAACTCTGCTTATGTCGCGACAGCTCCTCCCTTTCGACAACAGCTAGATCGTCTTTATCCTCCATAGTGACCTCCTATTTCCGATAGTCGAAATCAACCGTATATTCATCGCCAAATGCCGAGTTGAACATCGCGCGGATATTTGCTTCGGCGTTCACCCGAGCCTCTTCGAGCAGGTCGCCATCCTTGATGGCCTCGCTTTCACTCCGCTCCTTGCACTGCGCTTCAAACGCCGTAACGTCTTTGACCTCAATGGGATTGAGGATGTTGTTGCGCTCCTCGAGAGCGCCCGATTTCATCATATCCGGCGTGTTTGAGATTACATAAGGCTCATCCATCGTAATGGTCAGCTTCTTCTTGTTTGTATGTATCTCTGCCGTCTCGAGATTCACGCCCGCCTTAATGGTTCCAACATAGCGATACCAAAAACTGTTTTCTGTAAACGGGATATCAAACCAATCGAAAAACCTCTTGGTATCTGTCACCTTATCGACAATCGTATAGTTCTGCGATGCAGAAACCATCTCGTTCTGGGAAGCGATGCGTTCAAACACGACCGACGGGGAAAGCGTATTGGGGGTCGTTTCTTTCGCGCCCGCAGCTTTGCCGTTATTAAAGATGGTAATGAAAAGTACAGCCACAATCACTCCACCAAGCGCCAGGCCCGCAAAGAATACCTTGGGCTTTGTCAGGATTCTCCCGAGTTTCGCTTTCAGCGCCCCCACGCCTTCCTCTATCTCATCCATCCCCTATTCCTTTCAAAATCCCTGTTATTTAAGAAACTGCCGTGGGTTATACCTCATGCCTTAATTGTCGTTTTCAGCATGTCTTTAGACGAGGGCAGTTGTTTGCAATCCGATATAATACACATTCGTTCGCGGCACTTGTTGTTCAATAATTGGCATAAAACGGGCAGGTCAACCATTCATTGCCGATTAACCCGCCCCTTCCGTGCAGAACTTATTTATTTACATCGTAGCTGGAAACAGATGCGACAACGCGCGCAGCGTCAACATCGGACATTGCCTCGAACTTGACTTTCTCACCCGGCGCCCACGACGAAGTGTCCGCATAGGTCTCCTCCGCTTTGATGTCATCTGCATCATAGAGAGCAAGTGTCAGGCTGACGTTAGAGAACGATATACCAGAGGTGTTCTCAACTACCGCCGTATACGTATACAGGCCGTAACCGTCATCCGTTTTTTCGAAATTTGCTCCCTGAATCAAACTGTTGATGGCATCCTCATAGCGGGTCTTCTCTGCTACGGACTTTCCATTCTTAATTAAGTCGTTGAAATCATCCTTGTATTTCTCTCCGACTTCCAGCCCGTAATTATCAACAAGCTTTTTGAGCTGCGCAGACCGCTTATCGTAGACCTTATTCCACTCTTCGTAATAATCCGAAGACGATTGCGAGTAATCCTCGGTCACTTTAAGCTGGTCATCAAGCAGATTCAGATACGTGATTACGTCCTGTTGCATCTTGGAATCCTTAAACCTAGCGTTCTTGAGTTCCTTGTCGTTCTTGATTTCGGCCTCAATAGCTTCCTGGATATTCTCGGTTGAATGAGGATCATCATCGTTTGCATTAGATTCAATGACGTCGGACCTTCTCCCAAACCCGGCGGCGATAACATTCATCGCCTTATCGTCGACATATTTCGACTTTGCAGCGTTTGCATCATTCTGTGAACAGGCCGAGATGAATCCTAGAGAACAGATAAGTAGGACAAGCAAGCCCATCATAGGCTGCTTTTTAGTAGTATTTCGTTTCACGACTATTTCCCTTCGATTGACGTTAAGACTTATAGCCCCTCGCCAAAAAGCAGACGAATTGGCAACGCGGTGGCACTATTTGGTTCAAGGGCGTGAACTGGATAAACATCGAGGGAAGGAGTGAGCTCTGTACAATAAACTCCCCTCGTCAAAATGTCTAGCTAAAGAGGACGGACGGCGAACGGTCAAAACCGGTCGTGTCCGCCCGCCTCCAACGATCGAATGTCGATGTGCTGACGTTCAGTAGCGTTGCGGCCTCTTGCCTCGTAACCTCACCTCCTTCGAATGATTTGATGACATCGCTATAGCTATCCGGGCGTTCGAGCGCCGGCCTTCCAAATCTCACACCCCGCAGACGCGCCGATGCGATACCCTCCGCCTGGCGCTGCTTGATGTTTTCACGCTCCAGCTGCGCCACGTAGCTCAAGATCTGGAGGACAAGGTCCGCCATGAATGTTCCCGTGATGCCGTCGAGTTGCTCGCGTGTATCGAGCAGAGGCATATCAAGCACCACGATGGCAGCATGCCTATCCACCGTGATGCGTCGCCATTCATCGAGGACTTCACGATAATTACGACCCAAACGATCGATACTTTTGATCACGAGAACGTCGCCCTCGCGCAACCTGCGAAGAAGCCGCTGGTACTGAGGACGCTTAAAGTCCTTACCGCTTGCCTTGTCAGCGTAAATCTGGTCCCGTTGAACGGGAAACCTTCCCAATGCGTCTAACTGGCGGTCCAAGTTCTGATCCGCAGATGAGACACGCGCATACCCAAAGATTCGATTGTCCATAATTGCCCCTATCGGCCGCCTCCTGGCAGCATCGGCTCAAACGAGAGCCCACTCACTATAGGGCGTGCAAATTCCGCGAATGGGCTGAGGCCATTTTGGCCCTCAGGCACAAGCTATTCAAGCGCCGTGCCGACAACGCGCTCGCTTTTAACTGTAATTAACTGTTTTTAACCAGAATTAACTGCTTTTAACTGAAATTAACTGCCTTTAACCAGAATTAACCGAAACAGAAAACCGTGATGCCGACAGTCTTTGCCGGAATGTGACAAAGGGACAGCCCCTTTGTCACATTCGGTTATAGGTAGCGGCCGGTAATACTTGCGGAGCAGGCCGTGATGTCGCCCGGCGTGCCGGCGCAGACGATTTGTCCGCCGGCGTCTCCACCGCCTGGGCCCATGTCGATCACGTAATCGGCGTTACGGATAAGGTCGAGGTCGTGTTCGATCACGACAACTGTGGCGCCCTTGGCGACGAGGCCGTCAAACACACTCAGCAACACCTGAACATCGAGCGGATGCAGGCCGATCGTGGGCTCGTCAAATACGAATACGGCATCGTCCTGCACGCGGCCCATCTCGCTCGCAAGCTTAAGACGCTGCGCCTCGCCGCCCGAAAGCGCCGGCGTGGGCTCACCGAGCGTGAGATAACCCAATCCCAGGTCGTGCAAGGTCTGCAAGCGCGCCTGTACCTTTTTGAGTCCCAGCGTGGCGTCGAGGGCCTCGTCCACACTCATGTCCATGAGCTGCGGCAACGTCAGTAAGCTCCCGTCCTTGCCCTCGCGATGGATATGCGAAGCCGCGTCTGCATAACGTGAGCCACGACATGCCGGACAGACGATCTCGACGTCGGGCAAAAACTGCACGTCGAGCGATATCGAGCCCGTGCCATCGCACGTAGGGCAGCGCAAAGCGCCAGTGTTGTAGCTAAAGGCGCCCGCCTTGTAGCCGGCTGCCTTGGCCTCGGGCGTACGGGCGAAGGCGCGACGCAGCTCATCATGGATGTCGGCATAAGTCGCCACCGTCGAGCGCACGTTGGCGCCGATAGGCGTAGCGTCAATCAGGTTTGCGCGGGCAATGCCTTCGGCATCGACCCAACGCACATGTTTTGGCAGGCGCTCGCCGGCCGCCTGCGCCTTGAGCGCCGGAATGAGCGTCTCGAGCACCAACGTCGTCTTACCCGAACCCGAAACGCCCGTCACCGCGACCAAGCGACCGCGCGGGATATCGACTTCGAGCGGCTTGACGGTATGGATGGCATCGGTCGCCATGCGGATATGGCCCTGGTCGAACATTTCGTCGTCAGCCACCTGCGGCCGCAAGCGCTTGGGCTCTGAGCGCAAAAACGGGGCGATGCGGCTGCCCTGCGATTGTTCGACCTCGTCCACCGTACCTGCAGCGATAACATTACCGCCGCCTGCTCCGGCAACGGGGCCCATCTCGACCAGATAGTCAGCTTCCGCTAGAACGCGCGTATCGTGATCAACAACAATCACGGTGTTGCCGTCATCCACCAGATCGCGCATTACGCCCACCAAGCCGTCGACATTGGCAGGATGCAAGCCAATCGAGGGCTCGTCCAACACATAAAGCACGCCCGTCGATCGGTTGCGCACCACGCGGGCGAGCTGTACACGCTGGCGCTCGCCCGTGGAGAGCGTAGCACCGGCGCGGTCGAGCGAGAGATAATCGAGCCCCAGGTCGACCAGGCGACGGGCCGTGCTCAAAAACGAATCGCAGATATCCGCTGCCATGGGCTGCATCTCGGCCGGCAAGGATGCGGGCACCCCGCGCACCCACTCAATCGCCTCGCCCAATGTCATGGCCGCGGCCTGCGCCAGATTGATACCGCGCACCTGGGGATGGCGTGCGGCCTCGGAGAGACGCGTGCCGCCACAGTCACGGCATGGCCCCTCGCGCAAAAAGCGCGCCACGCGCTTGAGGCCCTTGTCGTCCTTAACCTTGGCGAGCGCATTCTCGACGGTATAGACAGCGTTGTAATAGGTAAAATCGAGCGGCGTGGCGCCCTCGCCGTTTTTGGGAACGTAGAGAATGTGCTTTTTAACCGCCGGACCGTGGAACACGATGTCGCGCTCTTGAGGCGTGAGCTGGTTAAACGGCACGTCGGTGCGCACGCCCATCTCGCCTGCCACCTGCTTCATCAGATCCCACATAAGCGTGCCCCAGGGAAGCACTGCGCCTTCGTTGATAGTCTTTGACTCGTCGGGTACCAGGCTCGCCTCGTCCACCTCGCGCATGACACCGGTGCCGCCACAGGTGGGACATGCACCGCCGCTGTTAAACGCAAGGTCCTCGGCGCTCGGCGCGTAGAACTCGCGACCGCATGCAGGGCACGTGAGCGGCAGGCCTGCGGCAACGTTAAGGCTCGGCTCCACGCGCGCCCCACAGTGCGGGCACACGTGATGGGCGCAACGGCTAAAGAGCAGACGCAGGCTATTGTTAAGCTCGGTCATGGTGCCAAAGGTGGAACGCACGCCCGGCACGCTAGGGCGCTGATGCAATGCGAGCGCCGCCGGCACGTGCAGTACCTCGTCCACCTGAGCGTGCTCGGCCTGCGTCAGGCGACGTCGAGTATAGGTGCTGAGCGCCTCCAGGTAACGACGCGAGCCCTCGGCATAAAGAACCCCCAGTGCCAGCGAGCTCTTGCCCGAACCCGACACGCCGGCAATACCCACGAGCTTTCCCAGCGGAATATCGATATCGATGTCCTTGAGGTTGTGTACACGTGCGCCACGTACCTCGATAGCCTGCGGGCTCATCTTCTGTTCCGTCACCTTTATCACCCTACTCATGTCATATAACTCGATCGCGAATGTACGCGCCCAGCATGGGCACGGTAAACCGCACAAGGCCGTATCCGGCAGCCTCGATGACGCGCTCGCGAATCAGGCTTGCGCGATATTTACTCGCCCAGCTCTGGGTACGATCGCAGCGCTCAATGATATCCGCCATGTGCGTCGGCTTGTCCTCGTCAACCGCCATGGCCTCGATAAAAAGGCGCTGTGGACTGCGCAGCCCGTAATACAGGGGCGCGTCAACCGCTTCATAGAACTCGGAGACGGCATCCGCATGGCCATCCTCGACATCGCGCCTTTCGATGACCTGTGAGCCACGTCGGACAGCAGAGCGCCACATGTAATAGCCCACCAGCTGAACCATATAGGGATGCCCCATGCTCTTGCGTGCCGCAAGGTCCGCTGTCTCCGCGTCAACGTAAAGACCAGCGTCTTTGACCGTCTGGATATATGAATCGCGCACTTTGGGCAAAGAAATCGCCCCCAGCGTACGCTGCTGGGCGCGGCGCAGAAACGTTACGCTCGGCTCTTCGAGCAAGTCATCAACCATACTGGGCAAGCCGGCGAACACCAGCGCAAGACCGCGCTGGTCGCTATCGGGCAAGCCCGTGGCATCTTGATCTCCAAGCACTTGCTGATAGAGAACTGCCAGCGCCGCCAGTTCCTCGATAGACGCAGATTGGGCCTCGTCAATCGCAAACAGTAAGCCCTTTCCCGGCCCGAGTTTCTTGAGGCGTTCGTTGACCAGCCCTCGCAACGTCTCGCCCTTTGCTCGCGCCGCCTCGACTGACATCCGACCAAACGACGGACCGAACTCTAACGACGTCACAACGGGTTTATTCGATCGAAGCGCGTCGGCCAAGCGGTCGCATAAGCCAAGCGAAGCGGAATCGGAGACAACCGCCCATCCGCGCTCACTGGCCAGACGCTGCAGCTCCCGCAGGAGAACCGTCTTGCCGCAGCCGCGGTTTCCCGTAATGAGCATGAGCCTGCCCGGCGCTCCGGCGCCGTTATCGAGCCCTTCCTCGAAATCTTCGATGACCGACTCGCGACCGATGAGTATCGGAGGCCGCTTGCCAGCCGTGGGCTTAAAGGGATTTGGATTCATGTCGGCCTCCTCGGATTGGCAAACCCTGGTAATAGTTATACCAACTTATACCGAGTTATACCAACTGAATCTGCCAAAGGGGCTGCCCCTCTGTCACATGTGGCCGAAAAACTCGGCGTCTGCTGCTCGCCAAGGGCGGAAGGTGGCGGGATCGACCTTTACGTGCGCTGCGGCGGGCACGTCGTACCATTTGACCGTGTAGCCGGCGCCGTGAGAGCAAAAGACCGAGTCGGGCGTGTTGGGCAGATCGGCCTCGGGCTCATAGGCGGCCGCCTCGATGACGCGCTCGGCATCATGGCAAGCCGCATAGCCGGCGAACTCTAGATACAGATGCCCACGACCACTCGTGTAGGCAGCCACCTCCAGCGCGTAATCCTGCACCTCAGATGCCGGCACGCGACCCACAAGCTTTGCCCGGTCCCCCGCCATCGTCGGTGGCTCGTACTCGGCACCCATGCGCGTGGCATCCGAGAGCGCCCGGCCCACGCACTCCCCCGGCACCTCAAGCTCAAAGTGGTACCACGGCTCCAGCAGCACCGCCGCGCCGGCCTCACGCGCCTGCATGAGCCCCTGGCGAATCGCGCGGTACGTGGCCTGGCGAAAATCGCCGCCCTCGGTGTGTTTGGCATGCGCGCGGCCGCCCGTGAGCGTAATGCACACATCGGTGATGGGCGAGCCGGTCAGCACGCCCAAGTGGTCGCGCTCCATGGCGTTGGTGAGTGCCAAACGCTGCCAGTTAAGATCGAGCTCGTCGGTCGAGGTCACGGTGCCAAACTGCACGCCCGAGCCCGCCGGCAACGGCTCCAGACGCAGATGCACCTCGGCATAGTGGCGCAGTGGCTCAAAGTGGCCCACGCCCTCGACCGGCTGCGAAATAGTCTCCTTATAGACTGTCTCTTATACACATCTCCGAGCCCACGAGACGGACTCCTATCT
>CABRIB010000041.1 GCA_902470915.1 uncultured Collinsella sp.
GAGATAGGAGTCCGTCTCGTGGGCTCGGAGATGTGTATAAGAGACAGCCTTATAGAGAATGCCGCCGGGCTCAAACTCGACCGCAAGGCCAAAACGATCGGCCAACACCCGCTGCACGACCTCGAGCTGCACGGCGCCCATCAACTGCAGGTGAATCTGCTCCAGATGCGTATTCCAGCTTACGCCGAGCATGGGATCTTCGTCCGCTAACTCAGTCAGCGCTTTGAACACCGCGTGGACATCGTGTTCGCCCGGAAGCACCGTATAGGTGAGGACCGGCGCAATGACAGGCGCATCGCCCGCGGGCTCCGCGCCCAGGGCGTCCCCCGGGCGAACGTGCGCAAGACCCGTCACGGCACAAATACCGCCAGCAGCAACTTCTTGAGCAAGCTCATACTTCTCGCCGTTATAGATGCGCACCTGGTCGATCTTTTGCTCCCAAGTGGAGGCGCCAGAGCATCCCTCGACAACTTGCTTTGCACGCAGTACACCGCCCGTCACCTTGACCCAGGCAAGACGCTCGCCACGGTCTCCACGACTCACGCGGTAGACACGCGCGGCGAACTCCTGGGGCCATGTTCGCTCGTGCATCAGAGTACACATGCCGTCGAGTAGCTCGTCCACACCTCGGTCCTTGAGCGCCGAGCCAGCAAAGCAGGGAAAGAGCTTGCGCTCGGCAACCATGCGCGACAGCGTTGCGACAGAAAGCTCACCCGCATCAAGAAACTCCTCGAGCGCCGCCTCGTCCAACGCAGCAGCGTCCTCCTGAACGGCGCCGCCCGCCAGCAGTTCGTTGGCATCCAGACAGCCCTCGGAAAGACGTTGCCCAAGTTGTGCCAGCAAAACATCGCGGCCGGGATTCTCCAAATCGATTTTGTTGATATAGATGAACGTCGGGATGTCATAGCGCGCAAGCAGGCGCCACAGGGTTTCGGTATGCCCCTGCACGCCATCGTTGGCACCCACAACCAAAATCGCGTAGTCCAGGGCGCACAACGTGCGCTCCGCCTCGGCAGAAAAATCGACATGCCCCGGTGCATCCACGAGCATGACGTGGGTTTCACCGTGGTCGAGCACAGCCTGTGACGAGAAGATCGTGATACCGCGCTCGCGCTCGATCGCGTTAGTGTCCAGATGCGAATCGCCATCGTCCACGCGGCCGCGCTTGCGAATACGACCCGCGTTGAACAGCATGGCCTCAGCCAGCGTGGTCTTGCCGGCATCGACATGCGCCAAGATTCCAACGACCGCTTGCTTCGACATGGCTCTCCTCTTATTGCAAGCCCATCGCACGCGGCAACGGGCATCCTCGTTCCACACTGGATGATACAATTAACGGGCCGGCGGGCGAAGCGGGCCCTATCCCCCGACCGAGCTCATCGCCCTGCGTTGCCGCGCGGCGATTTTCGTAGGTTCGCGCCTTGCGAAAGCCGGCTTGCAAAACAGCGCAGCGAACGAAAATAGCCCCACCCGGGGCCATTTTCGTTCGTGCAAATTGTTGATACGCGTCCCCGCTCTTATGCCTCGCGCAGCCAATCAAACGCGACGCGCGGCGTACCGTCCGACACATATACGATACCGGCGCGCTTAAACCCGGCCTTGGCGATGGCTCCCTGCATGGGCAGGTTGTCCTGATGTGTGTCGATACGCAGGTGATCGGCGCGCTCCTTGGCAAAGGCAAACATCGCAGCCGTGATACCGTGCACGGTGCCGTCGGATGCCACACGATGCAGCACGGCGTACGGAGTGTCGCTTCGCCATTGACCGTCCTCAATTACGTCATAGCACTCGTCCGGACCCGGTAAAAAGGCAAACGTCGCCACCACGCGACCGTCGACTTCACACACGTAACTACCACCAGCGGCAATATCGGCAGCCAGTTGCTCGGCCGAAGGCGTGCCCTCGGGCCACTGCGTGGCGTTGCCATGCGCGCGCATAAAGGCGCGGGCGGCGTCATAGATGGCCATGACGGCGGGAATGTCGGTATCGAGGGTTTTTCTGATCATCACGCGGCGACCTCACGTTTATTGGTATCACTTTGATTGGGCAATGATACCAGCGTTTGGAGAGAGGCGCGAAGCAGATGGGAAGCAAAAAGCGAGCCGCCTGGTCAAAGGCCAAAAGCGAGTTTTTGGGCGCTGCTACCGGCGGCGATATGAGCGACCTGTTTGCGCGCGAAGACGAGCGCCGCGACGCCCTGAACGCCGAGCGCGATGAAGCCTGGCGCTACAAGTCGTGCGAACGCAAAAACCGTTACGACACGCGCGCCGAGGCCGAGGCCGTTATGGCCGACTGCGAAAACCGCGGGCGGCGTGGTTTGGCCTGCTACAAATGCGAATACTGCGGCGGCTGGCATCTGACGTCGCACCCTTGGAAATAGGCACCGCATCGGCACGGCACCGACGGAGCGCCAACCATCGCACGCAAGCTACGGGCGCGGCGGCACCAAAACATCGTAACGAACGGCCTTGCCCGCAAGTCGATAGCTCGGCTTAACGCCGGCAAGCAGCGAGCCCTTCACCGGCCGCTTGATAACGACCTTGCGCGGATGCACAGCAAGCGCCGCCTCGACCAGCGATTCCTCATCGGTACATGGCTGTTCCAGATGGTGCAAGAGTTGGAACTTCTTTTTGACCGCCGCACTTTTGGTGCGCTCGGGAAACATGGGGTCCAGATACACCACGTCGGGGGCGGCAAGCTCGCCCCGCCCGATCAACTCAGCTACATGGCGAAGACCGGCAATGCTGTCCTCGCCCGCATGAAGGCGCATGCGCGACACGGCAACCGCAAGCGCCGGATCATCTGCTGCGCGATCCAAGGCATCCTTGAGGAGCGCCGCAATCACGCAATCCTGCTCATACAGATCGACGGTAAAGCCCGCGGCAGCCAGCAGCAGCGAATCCTCGCCAAAGCCTGCCGTGGCATCAATCACCCATGGGCGCTCGATGCCTTTTGCGCGCGCAGCCTTTACCAACAGCTCTTGCTGCAGACGGCCCTGTTTGAGCCGCGGAAGCATGCGGCCAAAATCGGCACGCAGCTCCATCGTGCCGTCGGTGAGCGTGAGGCCCTCGGACTTCCCGATCAGCTCAAGCCCCGCGGCTCGAGCAACAGAAAAGGGATCGGCGACGCCCATGGACACTCCTTAACAAACAAACGAATACGCGGGGCGCCGTTTATGCCAGCGCCCAACCATCCGCTATTGTCCCACATGCGACATGGCCCACAGCATCCCAATGCAAAGCACCGCCATCAACCCCGTGCACACGGCAGCGATCACAGAATCGCTCATGCGCCTTCCCAGCGACCGCGGCTCTCGTACTTGCCCTGCTCCGTACATCATGACTCCTCCTTGAGACCAGCTCCTTGTTACGGCCTCATCATCGCAGCGCCGCACATGAGCTGCCATCGATTTGGCTTACGTCCAGCTTTCCTTTTTGAAAGGTTGGACCGTACAGGCAAGAGACGCTTTCAAACGCATGCATCGTCCCGTTGAACTACAATGTGCTTCACGATATGTGCCGTAACCTGGGCGCGACAGATTCTCCGCGCCCGCATCGAAAGGACCAGCTATGAGCGCTGCTCGCAAGACACTCAAAATCCTTGCCCTGATTTATTTTGTTCTGGGCATCGCCAGCCTCGTCATCGGAATTGCCGGCATTGTTACCGGCAATTTTGGATCCGCTTACGGATCGAACGCCACGCTCGCCGCTGTTGTGGTGATTGTTAAGGGCCTTGTCGACCTTGCCGCAGGTGTTGCGGGTATCAAGGGCGCCAACAAGCCTTCGCAGGTGGATGGCGCGTTTAAGCTCGGCATCGTCGCCGCGGCAGCCACGCTCCTCCAGGCCGCGCTCACGCTTCCCGCGCTCGGCGGCAGCTCCGTCAATATCGTCGCCTTTGTCATCGTGGTGTACGACCTGTTCTTTGTTCAGCAGGCGCACGCCGTTAAGGCCGAGAACAAGGACCGCCTGTAAGCGCTCGCTTCTCATAAGCTCTGCAGCCAAGCAACTAAAAAGGGCCGATCGCGCATCTCCGCGGTCGGCCCTTTACGTTTGCCCAGACAAAACCTACCAAAACAAACCTGTCCCTTTTTGGTAGGTTAGTGGCGGTACTCGGCGATGATGAAGTCGATGTCGGTTTGAAGGGTGTCCAAGTTTGCCAGGCGCTCTTTGTCGGCAGGGCGCGTGCGATAGTAGTACGGCGTCATCTGGAACACCGCTTCGATGTCGGCCTGCGTCTGGAGCGTAATATTCGCAGATACCCGCTGCGTTCCGACCAACTCGAGCTCGGTGGTCTGCGGCAGCTTCTCATCGTTAAGGTACGGCGTGTCGTAGAGCACCTCCTTGAGCCCAAAGAGATGACGGGCGCCCGGCACCACGGTGTAGAGCGAGCCCTCGGGCACCAGCACGCGGGCAAATTCGCGCTCGTTAAAGGGAGCAAAGAGCTCGGTCACCATATCGAAGGCGCCATCGGCCACGGGGATATCCTTCATATTGGCCACAAAATAGGTCGCATCGCCGCGCTTGGCGGCCAGGCGCACCATCTCTTTGCCCAAGTCGAACCCGTAAGCGTCCACGCCCGGCACCGCGCCCATGGCGCTGGTGTAGTAGCCCTCGCCGCAGCAAATATCGAGCAAGGCCAGCGGCTTGTCCGACGTAGCCGCGCACCGCTGAGCTCGTTCGCGCACGAGCTCGACCATTGCATCGCGCAACGGCGCATAGTAGCCACGGTTTAGAAAGTCGCGACGACTGCGCGCCTGCGACTTGGGATCACCCATGGAGTCGCCGCTCTTGGACGAGCGCAGTAGGTACAGATAACCCTCGCGCGCACGGTCAAACCGATGCCCGCCCGCGCATGCAGCACCGCGTTCGTCATCCACCAACGGCTCATGGCAAACGGGACACAACAACATGGCAACTCCTTAGCGCGAACAACACAACGCCCACCATTGTCGCACGCCTTCCCCACCTAGTCATTGGGTGTTCTTGAATGACTAGTTAGAAGAGATAAGGAGTGTCCCCAGCTGTCGACAGAAAAGGTACGTCCCTAAGTGCCGGATGGTTGCATTAGGAGTATCATCGTCTGCGCAAATAAGCACGAAAGAGCATGTTAGAGATTGAGAGCGTATGGCTGATACCGCATCTAAGCACATTGACATGACCACCGGCTCGCTGTGGCGCAATATTCCCCTGTTCGCCTTCCCCGTGGCCGCCACGAGCATCTTGGAGCAGCTGTCGAACCTCATCGCCACGGTCATCATCGGTAACTTCTCGGGCGACCAGGGAACCCTCGCCATGGCGGCGGTCGGCTCCAATGTTCCGCTTACCAGTCTTATGCTCAACCTGTTTATTGGCATGTCGCTTGGCTCCAACGTGGTCATCGCCAACGCTATCGGCCGCAACGATCAGAACATGGTCAAACGCGCCGTCCATACCTCGATTTTAATGGCACTCGTGGGCTTTGTCGTCATCGCACTGGGCGAGATCTTTGCCGAGCCCATGCTCGCCGCGCTCAACGTTCCCGCCGAGACCATGCCGCTCGCCTCACTCTATCTGCGCGTCTTTTTGCTCAGCATGCCCTCGATCTTGCTCTACAACTTTGAGGCCGCGATCTTCCGCTCCGTCGGCATCACCCGCATGCCGCTGCAGGCGCTTGCCGTGTCCACCGTCCTCAACATTGGCCTGGATCTCATTTTTGTCCCCGTACTCCACTGGGGCGTCGCGGGCGTCGCCATCGCCACCGCTATCGCCTACACCGTCAGCGCCGCCACGCTCTTTATCCGTCTGCTCAAGACCGACTCCGTCGTCCGCGTCACCCCGCGCGACCTGGCTATCGACCCCGTCGCCCTCAAGCGCATCGTCAAGATCGGCCTGCCCGCCGGCATCCAAAGCGCTGTCTTTGCCGTCGCCAACATCATCATCCAGTCTGCCATCAACAGCCTGGGCACCGAGGTCATGGCAGCATCGAGCGCCGCCATGAGCCTGGAGTACGTGTGCTACAACCTGCTCAACAGCTTTAGCCAGGCTTGCACCACCTTTGTGGGACAAAACCACGGTGCCCGCCAGATCGACCGCTGTACCAAAACGCTCAAGGTCTGCCTAGTCGAAGGCGGTATCGTCGCACTCACCACAATTATCGTTATTGTTGGCCTGGGGCGCGAGATCTTGTCGCTGTTCAACAGCGATCCCAACATCGTCTCGATCGGCTATATCCGCGTATGTTCGATCTTCCCGGCGTACGCCTTTAGCATGTTCTACGAAAACATGTCGGGCTACCTGCGCGGCTTTGGTATCTCGCTCACGCCGGCCCTCATCACCATGATCTGCGTCTGCGGCATCCGCTTCTATTGGGTGTTCTGCGTGTTCCCGCACTTCCGCACCTTTGCGAACATCATGATGGTCTACCCCATCAGCCTGGGCACCACGGCATTCTTTATGGTCGTGGCGGTACTACTCTGCCACCCGGCACGCACCTATCGCGCCACCCAAGCCAAAGCGACAGCCCGCTAAACACCGCACTCAACGCCACGCCAGTCATTAATTGACAATATGCGAGCTCATATAGTCGATAAAGCGCCTCGTGGCGATAGGCATGGTGTCCCAGCTGCGCCAGGCGGCCACCACGTCGCGCGAGGGGGCATGCACGATGGGGCGTACGCGAATATCGGCCCGCATGCCCTCCACAGTACGACGGTAGAGCATGCTCACGCCCAGGCCCTCCTCCACCATCGCCATGATGGTGTAGTCGTCGGTCACCTCACTCGTCACGTGCGGCGACAGCCCATGCGCCGCAAATGCATCGAGCACCAGACTCTGTTCGCCCTCATCCAACAGTACAAACGGCTCGGACGCCAGGTCGGCGAGCGTCACCTTTTCCTTTGCCGCCAGCGGATGCGCGGCCGGCAACAATGCCACCAACTCGTCGTGATAGACCACGCGCTTCTCGAGCCCAGCGGTAAATCCGCGCGCCGTAAAACAAAAATCAACCACGCCATCGTGCACCCATTGAGCGTTGCGCGTGTAATCGCCCTGCTTGAGGGTGAAGCGTACGCCCGGGTGCAGCGCCCCAAAGTCGCGAATCACACGCGGCAGCACGGTACGACTCACGTTGGTAAACGTCGCGATGCGAATATCGGTCGACGAAAGCCCCAGCAGCTCCTGGCGCTTGCCCTCGAGCTCGGCCTCGGCGGTCACAATCTGGCGCAGGTACGGCAGATATTGTTTACCGTCGCGCGTAAGCGAAACGCCCTGCTTACCGCGCTCGATAAGCGTGGTGCCCAGCTCGCGCTCGAGCGCCTTGACGGCCTGGCTCACTGCACTTTGCGTATAGCCCAACTCGTCCGCCGCGCGTTTCAGGCTGCCGCAATCGACCACCATACAAACAATCTGATACCGCGATGCCATCGTGCCTCCACATCAATGCAGCCGTAAAACGTTTTGCCAGCGCTTTTTCTGCCAACATTAGCGTTTCTTAATCATACTGAAGATACATTCGCTTTACTACATCAATATCTGGGAGCAGAATCCTTTTTACGAAACCGTTCTGTAACAAAAGGAGTCCCATGGATCGCAAAAAAGCAATCGCGCTCTCATTTTCCGTTCCCGTCGCATGGGGCTTTTCGTACCCCCTCATGAAGATCGGCATGGACAGCATGAACGCCACGAGTATCGTCGCGCTGCGCTGCATCATCGCCTTTGCGGCTTGCCTGCTGCTCTTCCACAAGCACGCGTTGCGCATCAACCGTGACCTTATGGTCCGCGCCGCCATCATCGGCGCCATTATGGCAACCGAGCTCACCTGCATGTGCCTGGGCTCCAGCCTCACCTCCGCCTCCACCGCCGGCTTTTTGCAGAGCCTGACGGTCGTGATCGTGCCGTTTGCCAACGCCGCCCTGCTGCGTCGTGCCCCCGAGCGCAAAGTGCTCATCGGCACCGCCATCGTCACCTGCGGCATGCTGCTGCTCTCGGGCGCCGACTTCACCAGCCTGAACCCGGGCGCGCTCATCATGCTGCTCTCCGCTTTTGTCTATGCCGGCCACATCATTGTGGCGAAGCGCTTTGTCGAAGATGTCGACCCGCTGGCTCTGGGCGTTTGGCAGCTGGGCTTCGGCGGCCTGTTCTCGGGCATTGCCGCATGCGTCTTTGGCGGCTTCACGCTTCCCAGCACGCCGAGCGAGATCGTCGTTGTCGTCGCGCTCGCACTCATCTGCTCTGCCTACGGCTTTATCACCCAGACGCTCGTGCAGCCCCACGTGCCCGCCGAGACCACCGGCTTTGCCTTCTCGCTCGAGCCGGTATGCTCCGCCGTCTTCTCGTTCTTCCTGGTCGGCGAGGTCCTGAGCCCCATCGCCTTCTTTGGCGCAGCCCTCATCCTCACCGGCGTCATGGTGGCAACCGTCGAGCTTCCGCGCCTCCGCGCGCATGGACAGGCTCGCATGGCAGGAGCGCCCGAGCACGTCTCGTAGATCCTACTCTTCATACAGCCGTGGCATAAAGGCAACCGGTGCGCCTTTACAATAGATGCCAACAAAGCATCTGACGTAAAGGAGCCCCATGGACGCCGCGACCCGCGACCGCAACATAGCAACTTGGTTGGGCGATGCGCCGCAGCCGGTACGTGACACTACGAACCAGCTGCTCGAGCGCATCGCCCTTTTGCGTACCGAGCAGACTATCTACCCGGCACAAGACGACATCCTCAATGCCCTCGCTTACACGCCGGCCGACCAGGTCAAAGTTGTCATCTTGGGTCAAGACCCCTATCACGGGCCCAACCAGGCCATGGGACTGTCGTTCTCGGTCCCCGCGACGCAAACCAAGTTGCCGCCGAGCCTGCGCAACATCTATAAGGAGCTCAAAGCCGATCTGGGCTGCCCCATTCCCGCCACGGGAGACCTAACCCCATGGGCACAACAGGGCGTCCTGCTCCTCAACACTACGCTCACCGTGCGCGAGCATGCCGCCAACTCGCACGCCAAACTGGGCTGGAGCACGCTCACCGACTACGTTATCGAACGCTGCTGTCAGCTGCCCCAGTCGGTAGTCTTTTTGGCATGGGGCCGCTTTGCCCAGCAGATGGTCGAAGGTAAGCTCGTCGCAACTGGCGCGGGCAAGGCAACCGACAAGTTCTGTCTGGCCTCCACGCACCCCTCGCCGCTTTCGGCCAACCGTGCCACGGCAGAACTCCCCGCCTTTATGGGATCGCGCCCCTTCTCGGCAGCCAATCGGCTACTCGAACAGCACGGCTCGACCCCAGTCAACTGGACTTGCCTCGGCTAAAAACCGATACATCAAAAAAGCGCCCGACGGCTTCCCATCGGGCGCTTTTCCTATTCGGGCCAAATAAATTGCGTGCGGCCGGCCTCGCCGCCATCGATCAGCAGGCTCTGCCCGGTCATAAACCGGTTGGTCACGCCCACAAAGTAGATCCACTCGGCAATCTCTTGGGCAGTGGCCCAGCGCCTAAGCGGCGTGAGCTCCATAATCTGGTTCCACAGATGTTCGTCTTCCATCACGCAACGGTTGAGCGGCGTGATGACGCCACCCGGGTCCACACTGTTGGCGATGGCCTGCGGCGCCAGACGGTTTGCAAGGTTCTTGGTGTAGGCGATAACGCCGCCCTTGCTGGCGGCATAGGCGGGAAACTCCGATCCCGTATGCCCACTCGCCGACCCCACATTGACCACGGATTTGATAGCCGGCGCCGGCTTGGCGGCAAGCCCCTCCCCCACAAAGGCATAGCGCTCGGTCACGTTGATGGTGCCACACAGGTTGGCGGCGATGTCGTCGGCCGAATCCTGCGTACCGGCAACGTTCACGATCACCTGGGGTTCAAGGTCACCTGGAAACGAGTCAGGCTCGCGGACATCAACAATCAGATGGCGGTAGCACTCGTGTTTGATCGCCGCCGGCAAAAGATCAAAGCCCACGACCTCGTGGCCCTCGTCCAAAAAGCGCTGCACGCACGCGGCTCCGATACCGCCCGAAGCGCCCGTGATCAAAACCCGCATACTTGCTCCTTAGGCGGTTGCGTGGCGCTCGAGGTACTCGGAACCCACATTCTCGCGCTCCCAGCCGCGCACGACCTTGTAGCCCACGGGGCTCAGGAAGACCTCGCACAGTAGCTCGGCAACAGCGCCGGTCAGCGAGCACATAAGAACCTGCACCCAGGTCCAGCCAAAGAACGTGTGACTCACCACAATGGCAAAGACCAGGTTGTCGATAAACTGGCCAACACCCGTAGACACATAGGAACGGAAGGCAAAGCTCGCAAAGTTATTCTTTTTGAGCATACGGCCGAGCGACTGGTTGAGCGTGGAGTTAACCACGGCAGAAACGAGCATTGCCAGCGAAGAGCCCAGCACCACGTACCAGGTGCCGCCGATGGTGGCGTTAAGGGCAGTGTTGACCTCAATCATGCCCGTGTCGTAGTAGGCGCCCCACATGCCGGGCGTGAGCGAGCATGTCCAAAAGCACAGGCTCACGGCCAGGTTGACCAGCAGCGCGAGGATAGAGATTTTGATGGATGCCTTGGCGCCAAAGCGCTTGCAAATCATGTCCTGGCACAAAAACGAGACCCAGCTCACCACAAAGCCGCAATCGAGCGCCAGATACGGCAGGCTGATAAGCTCCTTGTTGGCCAGCAGGTTCATCATGATGACACTCACGAAAAACAGCGAAACCGTTGCCGCGGGAATGCTCCGCAACAGGACCTTGTAGTCCTCCATGACCTTCTTGATCATTATGTACTCCTTTGGTTTTAGGTTTAACGAGCAGGATATCGGACCCGAACTGCTCGGACGCCCCGGTCTTGAGACGACGGTGGGTATGATAGCCGCTCGCGCGGCATAAGGCAAACAAACGGCGCGGCAGCCCCACAGGACCACCGCGCCAATGCGTTAAAAGGCTACGTTGCCAAACTCCGACAGGATCAGGTCGGGGTTGTGGTCGGTTGCCCAATCCACGTTCCACGGGCTCGTGAACAGCAGTAGCTTACCGCCGCGCATGTCCTCGACACGCAGCGTGTCGCGCGTGAGCGAAAGGCCCGGGATATCGATAGTATCGGGGTCGTTCTGGATCCAGCGGATGTCCGTATAGGGCAGCGGCTGGCGACGAACCTCAACACGGTACTCAGCCTTGAGGCGGCGCTCGAGCACCTCAAACTGCAGTACGCCGACCACGCCCACAATGACGCTCTCCATGCCGGCACCCAGCTCGCGGAAGATCTGGATGGCGCCCTCCTGGGCAAGCTCCTCCATGCCCTTGACGAACTGCTTGCGCTTGAGCGTGTCGACCTGCGTAATGCGAGCGAACATCTCGGGGGCAAACGTCGGGATCTGCGGATACTGCACGTGGCGCTTGCCGGAGCACACGGTGTCGCCGATGCTAAAGATACCCGGATCGAACAGGCCCACGATATCGCCCGCGTACGCCTCGTCCACGATGGCGCGGTCATCGGCCATCATCGACGTGCCCGTGGCAAGCTTGAGCTTGCGGTTGCCCTGCACGTGAAAGGCATCCATGCCGCGCTCGAACTTACCCGAGCAAATGCGCACAAAGGCGATGCGGTCACGGTGGTTCTTGTCCATGTTGGCCTGAATCTTAAACACAAAGCCGCTAAAGTCGTCGCGGCAAGGATCGACCGGCTCACTGGTGAGCGTATCGGTATAGGCGCGCGGCGTCGGGGCCAGACGCAGGAACTCCTTGAGGAAGGGCTCCACACCAAAGTTGGTGAGCGCCGAGCCAAAGAACGCCGGGCTCAGCTTGCCGCAGGCCACGGCATCCAAGTCGAGCTCGTCGCCGGCGCCATCGAGCAGCTCGATATCGTCCATTAGGTTCTTATGGTTCTCCTCGCCAATGAGCTCATCCATGGCGGGGTCGCCCAGCTCGGCCTCGACCTCGGCGACCTTCTTGGTGGCGTTGGCGTGACCATCGCCCTCAAAGGCGATAACGCGACGGGTCTGACGATCGAACACGCCGCGGAAGTTACGACCGCTGCCGATCGGCCAGTTCATGGGATACGTATTGATACCCAGGACATTCTCGATCTCTTCCATGAGCTCAAACGGGTCGCGAGCCTCGTGGTCGAGCTTGTTCACAAAGGTGAAGATGGGAATGTGACGCAGCGTGCAGACCTTAAAGAGCTTTTTGGTCTGGGCCTCGACGCCCTTGGCGCCGTCGATGACCATGACAGCGGCGTCGGCGGCCATAAGGGTACGGTAGGTATCCTCCGAGAAGTCCTGGTGGCCGGGGGTATCGAGGATGTTGACGCAGGCGCCGTTGTAGGTGAACTGCAGGACCGAGGAGGTAACGGAAATACCGCGCTCCTTCTCGATGTCCATCCAGTCCGAGACGGCATGCTTGGCCGAGCTCTTGCCCTTGACCGAGCCGGCGGTCTGAATGCTGCCGGTATAGAGCAGCAGCTTCTCGGTAAGCGTGGTCTTACCGGCGTCCGGGTGGCTGATGATCGCGAATGTGCGGCGCGACGAGATTTCATCCGACAGGCTTGCCATGCGGATCCTTTCTTGCATTGAGTGCATTACGTCGTTGTAACCGCACTATTGTAGCCGCGAAATGCTGCAGCAGGGCACCTATCAGGACAAATTCATCAGCTGAGACATGGGCGACGGGCTGTCAGCGGCGGGCTGTCCCAATTTCCCTCTTGCGCAACTGTGCATAGTGTATATATACTGTGCTTACCGGTTATATACACGTGTAGCCCATCAGCTAAGGAGCCGCTGTGGACATTATCCTATCCAATTCGAGTGACAAGCCCATCTACGAGCAGATAACCTCGCAGGTCAAGTCCCAGATCCTTTCGGGCGCACTCGCCGCGGGAGTCAAACTTCCCAGCATCCGCGCGCTCGCAAGCGACCTGGGTGTGAGTGTCATCACCACCAAGCGCGCCTACGCCGACCTAGAGCAACTCGGGTTTATCTGTACCGTGCAGGGCAAAGGCTGCTTTGTCGCCGAGGGCAACCAAGAGCTCTTGCGCGAAAACCAGCTCTGCCATGTCGAGGAGCTGCTTGCACAGGCAGCGACACAGGCAGAAGCCCTGGGCGTCACGCGCGGCAAGCTGCACGAAATGCTCGACCTTGTTGCCCCCGAAACCATGCAGTAGCCATCTGCAAGAAAGGCTATCCCATGCAAAACTTGCTAGAACTCAAAGATGTCTCACGCCGTGTAAGCAACCGTTTTTCGCTGCGCGACGTCACACTTGCCGTGGAGCCCGGCCAGATTGTTGGCTTTGTGGGCGCAAACGGCGCCGGCAAAACAACGACGATCCGAGCCGCGCTCGGGCTTATTAAGCTCGATGCCGGCGAGGTGCGTCTATTTGGGCAGCGCTGCGATGCCAACGCGCCCAATGAATCGCAACACCACCTGCGCTCCCGCGTCGGTCTTGTCCTGGACACGTGTCCCTTCCCTTCCACGCTCAAGGTGGCCGAGGTTGAAGCGCTCGTAGGCTCAGCGTACCCCACCTGGAACCACGACACGTTCGCCGGCCTCATCGACCGATTTGGCTTGGATCCCAAGGCAAAGGTCAAGAATCTCTCCCGCGGCATGGGCATGAAACTGCAGCTTGCATGCGCGCTCAGCCACAAGGCCGAGCTGCTCATCTTGGACGAAGCTACCGCAGGCCTCGATCCCATGGCGCGCGAGGAGCTGCTCGATGAGCTGCTCTCCTTTGTCGCCGACGGACAGCGCAGCGTGTTGTTCTCGAGCCACATTACATCCGATCTTGAACGCGCCGCCGACCGTGTCGTCTGCATCGATAGCGGCTCGATTGTGTTCGACATGCCGCGCGAGGACATTACCGACCGCGCCGGCATTGCCCACTGCACCCAGGCGCAAGCTGCCGAACTGATGGCTTGTGTCGAGGGCGCCCGCGCCACCCGTCATGCCTACAGCGTTGACGTGCTCGTGCCCAATCGCCGCGAAGCGCTCGAGGCCTTTCCCGAGATTCCCTGTGATCGGATTTCCATCGATGACTACCTGCGCCTTACGCTGAAAGGAGCCTCCAAATGAAACGCGCCTTTATGTCCGAGACCGCTATCATGCGCTCGTTTCTTCCGAGCATCGCCGGCGTCGGCCTGTTCATCTTCGTCGTGCTGACCCTTGCCAACGCGACAGATGGGGATTCCGGCATGAGTGCCGGCACCTGTGCGGTCAGCGCCATGTCGCCCATCATGATCATGAGCTCGCTGGCTGGCTACGATAACCAAAACGGCTGGGAGCGCTATCGAGCAACGCTGCCCTTCTCGCGCAAAGACATCATCTGCGCGCGATACCTGTGCATTATTGTCTTCTCGGTCGTCATGGCATGCGCGGCTACGCTTCTGAACATCCTCGCCCTTCCGTTCTTCGATCACATGGGCATCCCTTCGACAGACCAGACGGTCTTTGAGATCGCAACCGCCTCGGCGGCATCGATGCTCATCTCCCTCATGATGGTGTTTTTGGCGCAGCCGATATTCTTCCGATTTGGCCATATGGAGGCGCTGCGCCTATCCGTCGGCCTGTTTGCCCTGCTTGGCTGCGGCACCATGGCAATGCTGAGCTCCTCCAACCCCATCAGCAACTGGCTCATGTCGATTGCCGGAGCGAGTCCCGATCCCGCCGTCCTTGGCTGTCTGTGTGCAGGAATTGCAGTACTGGCGCTCGCACTATGTGCAATCAGCTGCGCTGTCAGCACCAAGGTCTATCGGGCACGCGATTTGTAGCCATACGAAACTTGACCCACGTAGGCCACAATCGGTCGCAATCGCCCATCCGCAAATCCATGGCAAACGGCATGTCCCCGGCGTGCGCCACCGTACTACTTGCGCAGCGGTTTGGGCAGCGGAATGCCTGCCGCAATGACGGCGGCGATGATCATGCAGACGATACCCTTGAGCGGGAAGCACATGAGCAGCAGGCCCACGACCATGACGGGCTGACGCATGACGGCGCCCATCGTCGAGGCGGTGCAGACGGCGACGCAAAAGACCGGATCTGCGCCGGTGAGGATGGCAAGGCCATAGCCCAGGCTCACACCCGAGAAGATAACCGGGAAGAAGTGGCCGCCGCGCCAACCAAGGTTGATGAGGGCGGGCGTCAGCATGGCCTTAACAAGACCGGTCGCGATAAGCACGCCAGCGGGAATGGTCAGATAGGTTTCCATGAGCACATCGGCCTGGGTCTCGCCGGCAAACATGGTGTAGGGCAGGACCGTGCCACAGATGGCGAGCGCCAGGCCGGCCAGCATGGCCTTGACGACCGGGCGCTCCCCTATTGCATGGGACAGTGCCTCGCTTGCATGCTCAGAGACAAAGTACAGCCAACCGCATACGGTGCCGACCAACGCCAGCGGAATGAGCCAGACAAGTTCCAGGTTACCCACCTGGACGGCCTCGAACCTGGGCATGCCCATGCCGCCGCCCATAAGCTGGCCGAGCAGCAGATAGGTGCCCAGACCGCCGGCAATCGCGATGCCGTAGACCACGGTCTTTTGCGCCTTGGGCAGCTTGATGGTGATCTCATCGGACGCGGAGTCCTCGCCAGCGCCCTGGCCGTCGGCGCTACCGGCGAGCGGCGCCACAAAGCCAAACACGGGCGCGGTAAAGAGCGCCGTCAGGGCAGCCTGGGTGCCCAGCAGCGTGAGCTCCCTAAACTCGGCGCCAAAGCGACGCATGCGGTCGCCGACCCAGCTGCACAGACCCGCGATAACTCCGGTCAGGCCGGCCTCCGGTCCAATACTTCCGCCAAACAGCAGCGGCAGCAATGCCGCAAGCGAAAGCTTGCCGAGGTTGTCGTACGGGTAGCGACCGTCTTGTTTAACCTTGGCCATCACCTGGTTGAGGTCATCGGTCTTGGTGCCCGTAATCTTTTCGTACAGACCGATCAGCAGGCCGCCCAGCAAGCAGACAAAAAACGGGTACGGCAGAAAACCGAACGGGCCGCTCGCGAGCTCAGGCGAAGCGACGCCCAGCGCGTGCGGAATCTCGGTCCATAGATAGTCGACACCGTGCTCCATCGCAAAAAAGAACAGCCAGACCGCGGCGCCTGCGAACGCACCGGTCACGGCAACGCTAACTAAAAACAGCGCACGGTTTTTGGGTTTTGCAAGACTATCCATCGGGACCTCCCGTGGTCAAATTCGGCAAAGATACGTTTTATTGTAGAGCGAGCGTTACCCGAACGAGCCAACCGTCTGCGCCGCAAACGGCACCATTGGGAGTCATAGTGGGGCAGGCTCAAGACTTATCCGTTGATAATCGAGGCAATCTCGCGCAAATCGTCGGCAAAGTAGATGCCGTGCTGGCGCCTCGGGCTCGAAAGCCCTTTATCAATCATGTGCTCGAGCAACGCCTTAAGATCGTTGTAGTAGCCCCCAAGGTTGTACAGAATGCACGGCGCATCGAGATGCCCCAACGACACGGCGGACATGACCTCGGCAATCTCCTCGAGCGTACCCGTCCCACCGGGAAAGGCGATGAACGCGTCACCGAGCTCAATCATCTTGGCCTTGCGTTCGGCCATGTCACTCGTCACGATGAGGTCGTCGATACCGTCATGTTGAAACTCGGCCTCGATAAAAAAGCTCGGTTCAACACCCGTCACGTGTCCACCTGCCTCGAGTACGCTATCGGCGAGCGCACCCATCAGACCCGACTTGGACCCGCCGTATACCAACGCGTGTCCGTTAGCGCCAATCCAGTCGCCCAGCTCCTGCACCGCGGGCAGAAACGCCGGGTCATTGCCGACGCTGGCACCCAGGTATACCGTGATATTCATATTCAGTCCCCCTCGTCGTGACGCGCGGCGCCCGTTCTAGCGTTGGCGTCGGCGATATTCGCGCACACGGCGCGATAGGTCGGCAAGCTCGTCACGATCGAGCTCTTCCAAATGCTCCAGATCATCCATAAAGCGCGCCATGGTGTCCTTTTGGCGCATCTTGATGAGCGTGTTGCAGTAGTTCACCGCCACGCCCGTGAGCATGGCGATGTAGAAGATGCTGATGACGCTCAAAACGACGGTGATAGCGCGGGCAACCGGCGTCTCGGCCGGGATATCACCGAAGCCGATCGTCGATACGGTCTCAAAGCTAAACCAGAGGCCGTCGCCAAACGTAAGGGTCGTGGGCTCGGACAGCCAGACGGCCGTCGAGCACAGCAGATAGAAGACGAGAAACAGGCCCGTGACTGTCTCTTATACACATCTCCGAGCCCACGAGACGGACTCCTATCTCG
>CABRIB010000042.1 GCA_902470915.1 uncultured Collinsella sp.
TACGAGATAGGAGTCCGTCGCGTGGGCTCGGAGATGTGTATAAGAGACAGGGTAGAAATAGCGCTTGATAAATGAGCGGGGGCGGACGTGTCGAAACGTCCGCCCCCGCTTTGACATCGCGATGTGGCTATGACTGCGAGATGCCAGCGAATCGATTACTCGTCGTGCTTCTCCTCACGGCGTGCGGCAGCGCGTGCGTCGTGGATGCCCTTGATCGCGGCATGGCGAGCCGTTCGGGCATCATGGATGGCGTCGCGAGCCTCGGCGGTCGTCGCCTTGGCAGAGCGCAACTTGGCGGCCAGATCGGGGTTGGTTTCGGCGACCGCGGTAATCGCGGGGCCGTCGAGCTCCTCTTGCGTGGGCTCGGCCAAAAAGTCGATAGCATACTGGGCGGCCACCATGGAGCCCTTTGCCAGCACGGTCTCGTCGATCTTGTAGAAGCAGGAATGTTGGGCGTACGTGGCGCCAATCTTGGGGTTGCGCGTACCTACAAAGGCGAGCACGCCCGGTACGCGACGCAGGTACTCCGAAAAATCCTCGCCCGAAAGCGTGCCGCGATAATGGCCTTGGCCGGTGGGGCCCAGGCACTTGATTACGGCCTGACGGCAGCGCTCGCTCGAGGCGGCGTCGTTTTCGACCTTGTAGTTGGCGATGGTGTAGTCGGTGAGCTCTGCCTCGGCGCCCAAGGCGGCCGCGGTATGCTCCACGATGCGGCGCATAAGCTCCGGCATTTCCTCGTGGGTCGAATCTCCGTAGGTGCGCACCGTGCCGGCGAGGTAGGCCGTGCCGGCGATAACGTTGCGCGCGGTGCCGCCGTGCAGCTCGCCGACGGTGATGACGGCCGGCTCGTAGGGGCTGATTTCGCGCGAGACGATGGTCTGCAGGGCGTTAACGATCTCGGCGGCAACCATGACGGCGTCGTGGCCGCGCTGGGGCATGGCGCCATGGCACGAGGTGCCGCGGACGTCGATGCGGAACCAGTCGGTATTGGCCATGCGCGGACCGGGCTCGCAGCTCACGGTGCCGGCGTCGACCTCACTCCAGATGTGCGCGGCGTAGGCGCCATCGACGCCGTCGAGCACACCCGTGCCGATCATGAGCTTAGCGCCCTGGCCGTTTTCCTCGCTGGGCTGGAATACGATGCGGACTTCGCCGTGGATGTCGTCGGTCATATGGCGCAGGATTTGCAGCGTTCCGAGCATCATGGCGATATGGCAGTCGTGGCCGCAAGCGTGCATGCAGCCCTCGTTGACGCTGGCGAACTCCTCGCCGGTCTGCTCGGTGACGGGCAGGGCGTCGATGTCGGCGCGCAGCAGGATGCGGCGGCGTGGCGTGCCGTCCTCGCGGTAGGCATCCGGCGCGGTACCGCGAAGCGTTGCCACCAAGCCGGTCTTGAGCGGACGCTCGTAGGGGATATTCATGGCGTCGAGCTGGTTGGCGATGTCGGAGGTCGTGCGCTCCTCGGCAAGGCTCAGCTCCGGGTGCTTATGGAAGTGCCGGCGCTGCTTGATGATATATGGTTCAAATTCGGTAGCGATATCTTTGATGGCTGCGGTGACGTCGTCTGCTGCGCGAGCCTCGGTCGCCGCCATAATCTGCTGTGCCTTGGTCTTCGTCATGGTCGATTTGCTCCTTGCTGGGTTGATCGCAAAATCGTACAGGCTCTCTCCAGTATGCCACCTGCCGCTAGGGCTGGTAAAGTTGCCGTTTGCCGCTTGGGGTTTTGTTACAAGGGCGGGGGAGTACACTCGGGGGTGTTGAATTTCCTGCCAGAGATGGGGATGCCCATGCAACATATCGATCGGATTATTCGCTCCAAGAACGTCTTTACCGCCCAAGACGGCATCGATACCGCCCGCGAGCTGGCGATTGCCATCGCAGGCGACCGTATCGTCGCAGTCGGTGCGCCCGATGACGTGATTGCCGCCGCTCCTGCCGCCACGTCGGTTATCGACTACGGCGAGCAGTTTGTTTGCCCCGGTTTCCATGACGCTCATCTGCACTTCTTCCATACCTCGGTCGGTTCCTCGCCGTACATGCTCATGGATATGGGCACGTCCGAGGCGGCGCTGGTGCAACATGCGCTCGAGTTTTCCCAGGACCTGCCCGACGACGCTTGGGTTGTGACGCAGGGCTGGCGCGATTACCGTTGGGATCCGCCCGAGCATCCTACCAAGGCGTCGCTCGATGCGGCATTCCCCGATCGTCCCTGCGTTATGTATTCGGGCGACGGGCACACGCTTTGGCTCAACAGCCGCGCACTCGAGGCGCTCGGCGTCACGCGCGACAGCGAGCCGCCAGCGGGCGGCAGTTACGACAAGGATGCAAACGGCGAACTCACGGGCATTGCTCACGAGGCGGCTGCCATGCAGCTGCTACCGCGCTGCCTTGAGTGGCTGGGGGAGGATCGCATCGCAAGCGCTTACGCCGATCAAATGAGGCGTATGGCCGAGCAGGGCATCACCTCGATCTGCGATATGTCGCTCATGCCCATGCCGGGCTGCGATTTTATCCGCGACGACGTCTACGACAAACTGCAGGCAGCCGGCAAGCTGGGCATCCGAGCCTATCTGTTCCCCACGCTGCTGGATGACCAGTCGCGCTTGGAAGAACTCCAGACCCGCTACGCAAACAACGCGCTGCTCTCGGCGCCAGGCTTTAAACAGTTTTTCGACGGTGTGTCGAGCGAACACACGGCATATCTCACCGAGCCCTATACCAATCCGCGCTTCCCGGGCGACCAGGGCCGTCTGACGGTTCCCGCCGAGCGCATGCGCAAGCTAGTTCTGGCGGCCGCGGAGCGCGGCCACACCGTGCGCATCCACGTCATCGGCGACGGTGCGATTCATGCCGCGCTCGATATCTTTGAGGAGGCCTCCGACCTGTACGGGCTGCCCCAGCACGGCCATAACACGCTCGAGCACCTGGAGAACCTTCTGCCCGAGGACATCGACCGCCTGCGCAAGCTCAACGTGGTTGCTTCGAGCCAGCCCTGCCACATTACACTCGACCCGGGTGGTCCGGAGCGCGACCTGGGCTTGGAGCGCAGCCGCATCATGTGGCCGTTTGCGACCTATAAGCAGCGCGGCATTCGCCAAGCCTTCGGTACCGACAGCCCAATTACGCCCGTTACCAGCATGAATGTGCTCTACACGGCTATCACGCGCCAGGACCCCCGCAGCCACTGGCCCGAGGGCGGCTGGTTGCCGAGCGAGCGTATCGACGCGGCAACGGCCCTGCGCAACTACACGCTTGGCAGCGCGTACGCAGCGGGCGACGAGCAAAACCTCGGCAGCCTGGAGCCCGGCAAATACGCCGATCTGGTAGTCCTGGACCAAAACCCGCTCACCATCGACCCCCAAGAGCTCCAGGCTACCAAGGTTCAAGCAACCTACCTGGCAGGTAACTTAATCTACGAGCGTTAACCCCACATCCCACCCCTCAGTTGCGGTGAAATACGGACTAAATAACACCTCAACAGCCAAAAACAGTCCATATTCCACCGCAACTTAAGGGGCACGTTTCAGCAACGTGCCCCTTTCTTGTTCGCACCATCTGCATCGCCATTTTGCTGCACTGACTTTTCTGAATGCCGGGCCCGAATTAGTTAACCTGGCTCCCGGGGCGGACCGGAGGGCATGAAGTTTGTCGCGAGTTCCGCACGCAAAGGAAAGCACTTAATGTGCTTTCCGTTTTGCGCAGGACTGTAGAGCAGCAAACTTCATGCCCTCCGGTCCGCCCCGGGAGCCACTGCCAAGTTATCCCCCGGCATTCAGAAAATCTAAGTGCCAAAAAATAAGATTTTTTGACTCCGTGTTGTATAACCCGCCATTCGTGGGTACCATTCAACGCGTACGCAAACAAAAAGGGTTAATTCGCGTGGCATAACCACGCGGCCCAAAAAGGAGGAGACAAGCATGTCGTCTTTGAAGCCGCTTGCAGATCGTGTTCTGGTCAAGCCCGACGAGGCCGAGCAGAAGACCGCTTCTGGTCTGTATATCGCCAGCAACGCCCAGGAGAAGCCGCAGCGTGGCACCATCGTTGCCGTTGGCGCCGGCAAGGTCAACGACAAGGGTGAGCGCATCCCCATGGACGTCAAGGTTGGCGACGTTGTCATCTACGGTAAGTTCGGTGGCAACGAGGTCAAGGTCGACGGCGAGAAGTATCTGCTGATGCGCGCCGACGACATCTACGCTGTCGTCGAGGCCTAGTCTCGTCAGAATCTCTGATTCGTCTTTGAACGCGCCCGCCGCATAGGACTCGGAAGCGGCGACGCGAGCCACATTTCTTTTGGAGGATTACCTACCATGGCAAAGAACATTACGTTCAACACCGATGCCCGCGCTAAGCTTGCCAAGGGCGTCAACACTCTGGCCGACGCCGTTACCGTCACCATGGGCCCCAAGGGCCGCTACGTTGCGCTGCAGCGCACGTTCGGTGCTCCGACCATCACCAACGACGGCGTTTCCGTCGCCAAGGAGATTGAGCTCGAGGACAACATCGAGAACATGGGCGCCCAGCTGGTGAAGGAGGTTGCCACCAAGACCAACGACACCGTGGGTGACGGCACCACCACCGCAACCCTGCTCGCTCAGGCCATCGTCAACGACGGTCTGCGCAACGTTGCTGCTGGCGCTAACCCGCTGGCCATCCGTCGCGGCATCGACAAGGCCGTCAACGCCGCCGTCGCCGAGATGAAGAAGCAGGCCAAGCCGGTCGAGACCAAGGAGCAGATTGCTTCCGTCGGTACCATCTCTGCCGGTGACCCCGAGGTCGGCGAGAAGATCGCCGAGGCCATGGAGGTCGTGGGCAAGGACGGCGTCATCACCGTCGAGGATTCCCAGACGTTCGACATCACCATCGACACCGTCGAGGGCATGCAGTTCGACAAGGGCTATGTCTCCGCTTACTTCGTCACGGACAACGACCGCATGGAGGCCGTGATGAAGGATCCGTACATCCTCATCACCGACCAGAAGATCTCCAGCGTTCAGGACATCATGCCCGTTCTCGAGGCTGTCCAGCGCGCTGGCCGTGGCCTGCTCATCATCGCTGAGGACATCGACGGCGAGGCTCTGCCTACCCTGGTCCTCAACAAGATCCGTGGCGCCCTCAACGTCTGCGCCGTCAAGGCTCCGGGCTACGGCGATCGCCGCAAGCGCATCCTCGAGGACATCGCCGTCCTCACCGGTGGCCAGGCCGCTCTGGACGAGCTGGGCGTGAAGGTCGCTGACATCACCGCCGATATGCTCGGTACTGCTAAGTCCGTCACCATCTCCAAGGACAACACCGTCGTCGTCGGCGGCGCTGGCTCCAAGGAGGCCATCGACGCCCGCATCGCTCAGATCAAGGGTGAGATGGAGAACACCACCTCTGACTTCGACCGTGAGAAGCTCCAGGAGCGCTTGGCAAAGCTCTCCGGTGGCGTTGCCGTCATCAAGGTCGGCGCTGCTACCGAGTCCGAGCTCAAGGAGATCAAGCACCGCGTCGAGGATGCCCTGCAGGCTACCCGCGCTGCTGTCGAGGAGGGCATCGTCGCCGGCGGTGGCGTCGCCTTCATGGACGCTGCTCCTGCGCTCGACGCTGTCGAGATCGACGACCCCGAGGAGAAGATCGGCGTCGACATCGTCAAGAAGGCTCTGACCGCTCCGGTCGCCACCATCGCCAAGAACGCTGGCTTTGAGGGCGCTGTCGTGGTCGACAAGGTTGCCGAGCTGCCCGCTGGTCAGGGTCTCAACTCTGCCAACGGCGAGTGGGGCGACATGATCGAGATGGGCGTCCTCGACCCCGTCAAGGTCAGCCGCGTCACCCTGCAGAACGCTGCTTCTGTCGCCAGCCTGATTCTCATCACCGAGGCTACCGTCTCCGATGTGCCCAAGAACACTCAGCTTGAGGACGCTATCGCTGCTGCCACCGCTGGTCAGCAGGGCGGCGGTATGTACTAAGGCCGACAAGGTCTAGAACTCCCACCGGGAATCCGGGGGCGTGACGGGGTTTCTCTCCGGAACGTCCTCGGACATGCAAAGAGGCTCCGCATCGCGCTTCGCGCTGCGGAGCCTCTTTGCGTCCAGTGCGGAATGTTCCGGAGAGAAACCCCGTCACGCCCCCGGATTCCCTGCGTTTACGGCCTTGAGGTCGGCGTGGGCGGAGATCGTGGCTGATGGGGATACGTGTCCCGGTCGCTGTTTCGCGGCTTTGCCGCGAAAGGCGCGTTACTTTGGGATGGGTGGGGAACGTGGTTGTTGCGGCAACTGATCTCCGCCACAAATTACCCTTGGCATACTTGCACGAATACCCTCTCGTGCTACACTTGCAATTGCTGTTTCAGGGCGGGGTGGAATTCCCCACTGGCGGTAAATCGGGCGGTGCCAAAGGGGTGCCGTGGCGCAGGCGAGGTGCCTGCGACCGAGCCGATGAGTCCGCGACCCGTGCGTGTGTTGGTTCGCATGCCGGCTGAACTGGTGAGATCCCAGTACCAACGGTTAGAGTCCGGATGAAAGAGGCAGGTGATCTTATGTCTGAACAGTCGCAGCATATCCATTTTGAGAACACGAATAGGTGGAGCACCAAACAGCTCGTTACCATGGCGTTGATGTGCGCCTTGGGCGCCCTGTTTATGTACGTGCAGCTGCCTATCCTTCCTTCGGCGCCGTTTTTGACGTATGACCCGTCGCTGGTACCGGCGATGGTGTGCGGGTTTGCGTATGGTCCTGGCGCCGGCACTGCTGTTGCCGCTATGGCGATCGTTATCCATGCGCTCACCACGGGTGACTGGGTCGGCGCGCTTATGAACCTGGTTGCCACGCTGGGCTACATTCTGCCCGCGGCTATCGTCTACCAGAAGATGCATACCTATAAGGGTGCCGTGATTGGCCTGGTGCTCGGCGTCATTGCCGCTACAGCGCTGTCTATGGTCGCAAACCTTACCATTGGCGTATGGTTCTGGTATGGCTCGGTCGATGTGATCGCCCCGCTCATGATTCCCGCCGTCCTGCCGTTCAACCTTATCAAGACCGTGCTTAACTCGGTGTTGACGCTGGTGGTGTATAAAGCAGTCTCCAACCTCATCACGCCTAAAAAGGACCAGGTCAAAGACCGCGCATGATTGAGTGTCGGGGCGTTTCCTTTAGCTATGACGGTGCCGTGTCGGCACTCGACGGTGTCGATCTGAACATCGAGGACGGGGAGTTTTTCTGCATCCTCGGTGGCAATGGGTCGGGCAAGTCGACGTTTGCCAAGCATCTGAATGCACTGTTGCAGCCCGATGCGGGCACGGTACGCATCAACGGCATGGATGCGTCCGACCCCGAGCTGGTCTACGACATTCGTTCGACCGCGGGCATGGTGTTCCAGAATCCCGATGATCAGCTGGTGGCAACGCTTGTCGAAGATGACGTTGCGTTCGGTCCCGAAAACCTTGGCGTGCCATCGGCACAAATTGCGCAGCGCGTACGCGAGGCGCTGAAGGGCGTGGGCCTGGTGGGCTTTGAGCGCCACGAGACCCATGCGCTTTCGGGTGGCCAAAAGCAACGCGTGGCGCTTGCCGGCGTGCTTGCCATGGAACCGCGCGTTCTCATTTTGGACGAGGCTTCCTCGATGCTCGATCCGCGTGGACGTAAGGGCCTCATGAAGGCTTGCCGCGCGTTGCACGCTCGCGGTATGACCATCGTGATGATTACGCACTTTATGGAAGAAGCCGCCGAGGCCGATCGTGTCGCGGTGTTTCGGGCGGGGCACGTTGCCATGCTCGGTACGCCCGAGGAAATTTTGACGCGGGCGGATGAGCTTGCGCAGCTCAACCTGGATATGCCGGAGTCGTGTCGTCTGGGCATGGCGCTTCGTACGAAGGGCGTGCCTGTTCATGCGCAGGTGCGCGAGGTGGATATGGTCGCTGAGATTGCGCAGGCTTATGCCGAGCGAAGTGGGGCAGACACCGCGGGACAGTCTTCCGCATCCCAGTTGGAAATCGCTGACGGCACTGTTCCGGTAGACAACGAGGACAACGCGTCGGAGCCCGTCATCGAACTATCCCATGTTTCGTACAGTTATTCGCTCAGTCCGCGCGAGCGCCACCGCTGGCACAAGCGCTCGGCCACTGCGGGCAAATCGAACAAACAAGCCCTTTGGGGAAACGACCCCAGCAGCCCGTGGGCGCTGCGCGATGTATCGCTGACGGTGCGTCGCGGCGAGTTCCTGGGCTTGGCAGGTCATACCGGTTCGGGTAAGTCGACGCTGGTCCAGCATCTCAACGGTTTGATTCGCCCCCAGGAGGGATCCGTTCGCGCGCTGGAGCTCGATCTATCAAACAAGAAAGACGCCGCCGCGGTTAAGGCCAAGGTCGGCGTGGTGTTTCAATATCCCGAGCGTCAGCTGTTTGCCGAAACCGTGGCACAGGACGTGGCGTTTGGTCCGCACAACCTTGGCTTGCCGCAAGATGAAGTCGACCGTCGTGTCGAGTCGTCGCTCTCGCGCGTGGGCCTCGACCTTTCCACGGTCGGCGACAAGAGTCCCTTTGAGCTTTCGGGCGGTCAGCAACGGCGTGTGGCATTCGCCGGCGTGCTCGCCATGGAGCCCGAAGTCCTGGTGCTCGATGAACCCATGGCGGGGCTCGACCCGGCTGCGCGCAGGGATTTCTTAGGGCTCATCGATCGACTCCATCGCGAGGGCCTGACCGTTGTCATGGTTTCGCACAGCATGGATGACCTGGCCAATTGCTGCGACCGCATCGTCGTGATGAACGAGGGCGCGGTGTTTGCCGAAGGCACGCCCGCTCAGGTTTTTGCGCATGCGGATGAGCTTAAATCAATCGGCTTGGGTGTTCCCGCTGCCCAGCGCATGGCGCTGGCGCTTGCGAAGGCAGGCGTGCCGCTGCGCTTTGACGGCCTCTATACGGTTGAGTCGCTGGCAGACGAGTTGGTGGACCTGCTAATCGGTCGCTCGGGCGGTCCTTCTAACGTCGCGGACATTGCTAATTCCAAGACGGTCGCGCGAGAGGAGGGCTGCTGATGGAGGCGTTTTCGTTTGGCAGTTACTATCCCGGCGATAGTGCAATCCACCGCCTGGACCCGCGAACCAAGTTGCTCTTGGGCTTTGTGTTTCTGATCACGACGCTCACGGTCAGTGGCTTCCGCGGACTGGTCCCGGTCGCAATTTTCGTTGTGCTGACCTATGCCGTGTCTCGGGTGCCGGTTCGTCGCGTTCTGTCGTCGATGGCGCCGCTGCTGGCAATCGTCGTCGTGGTCGCGGTGCTCAACTTGTTTACCGATCAGAGTGGGCGCATCTTGTGGCAGCTCGGCTTTCTGCAGATAAGCGAGGGCTCGCTGCGTTCTGCGGCGTTTATGGCGTGCCGCCTGACCCTGATGATGGCCGGCATGAGCGCCATTACGCTCACCACCCCCACGCTCGACCTCACCGCGGGCTTTGAGCGTCTGCTCGCACCGTTTGCGCGCGTGGGGCTTCCGGCGCATGAGCTCGGCATGATCATGGGTATCGCGTTGCGCTTTATGCCGCAGTTCGCTACCGAGATGAAGCAGACGGCCGATGCGCAGGCGAGCCGCGGTGCGCGCGTGACGGGAGGTCCGCTCGGCGGCGTGCGTATGCTCGGCAGTGTGGCGATTCCGCTGTTCACGGGCGTGTTCCGCCATGCCGAGACACTGTCTGCCGCCATGGATGCACGCTGCTATCACGGCGAGCAGGGCCGCACGCGCCTGCATGCGCTTGCATTTGGCCGCGGCGATGCGTTGGCGGCGGTGGTGACGGCGTTGCTGCTCATCTGCGTCATCGTCATCAATCTTCAACTTGTTTAGGCGCGATTCGAGCGCAAGAAAGGGGTCCCTATGACCGACAACGACCGCACGGCTCAGCTTGAGCGCGCCTGTTCGTATCTCAGGCGCATTCCGGCGTGGTATCTGGCCACGACCGATGTAGCCGACGGGTATCAGCCTCGCGTGAGGCCGTTTTCGTTTGCCATGGTCGATGACGGTAAGTTGTGGTTTTGCACGTCGCGCGATAAGGATGTGTGGGCGGAGCTGAGTGCGAATCCCAAGTTTGAAGTATCGGGCTGGAAGCCGGGGGAATGTTGGATCGTGTTGACCGGCGAAGCCGCACTTGAGGACGACGCAGCTGCGAGCGACAAGGTGCGTCAAGCGGGTTTTAAGCACATGGTGGGCATTGGCGAGCAACACGATAGTGCCAACGACGGCCGCCTTGCGTTTTTCTCGGTCCGCAATATCGTCGCCCGCTTCTGTGATATCGACGGCAGCGAGGAGCGCCTGGAGCTCTAGCTCACACAAACCAGGCTCTCAAACTGGCTAGTACAGGAGGAAACGTGGACGGATTGAATACGGTTTTGGAGTATCTGACGTCGGTGCCGGCGTGGTACTTGGCGACGAGCGTGGACGGGCAGCCACATGTACGTCCGTTCTCGTTTGCACAGATTCAGGACGGTAAGCTGTGGTTTGTGACGGCGCGCACCAAAGACGTGTGGCAAGAGCTGCTGCAAAATCAGCGCTTTGAGGCCACGAGTTGGTGGCCGGGCCATGGCTGGCTCATCTTGCGCGGGCGTGCCGGCTTGGATGACCGGGCCTTAGACGAAATGCGCGAAGCCGGGTGGAAGCATCTAGAGCGCCTGGGCGAGCACTATGAGGGGCCTAACGACCCCACGCTCGTCTTCTTTAGCGTCGAGGATCCCGAGGCTTTTATCTGCAATCACGACGAATGGGTGCCGGTCGAGCTCTAGCCAGCTGGCTCATCCTAACAACTTGGTTTTCGCATGGGCGGGCCCCGTATTGCCCGGCGCCGTTAGGAGCGCCGGTCAATACGGGGCCCGCTCCATTTGTCAATTCCTTCAAGCGAATGTGTCGGGAATGTTTCAATGCATGAATATGTAAACCATTTACGTGTTAATGCATCTTTTGGTGCTAAAGTTTCAACCCACTTCATAACGACCGCTGCGAAATGCGCATCGGTGCATAAATCGCAGACAAGGAGTCTGATATGTCTTTGAAGGTTGGAATCGTCGGCGCGGCTGGATATGCCGGAGCCGAGCTCATTCGCCTCGTGCTCGGTCATCCCGAGTTTGAACTTGTCGCCATTACGTCCAACGCCGATGCCGGCCAGCCGTTGTCCGCGGTGTATCCGAGCTTTGCTGGCGTGAGCGATCTGGTTTTCACCACGCATGACGCCCCCGAGCTTAAATCCTGCGACGCCGTCTTCTTGGCCGTGCCGCATACCGCGGCCATGGCTCAGGTGCCCGCCCTGCTTGCCGCGGGAGTCTCCTGCATTGACCTCTCGGCCGACTATCGCCTGAGCGATCCGGCCACCTTTGAGGCCTGGTATGCCGCCAAGCACACGAGCCCCGAGTTGCTCAAGACCCGCGCCTTCGGTCTGCCCGAGCTGTTCTCCCAGGATTTGGAGACCGCTGCATCCGATCATGCCGACGGCAAACCCGTGCTGGTTGCCTGCGCCGGCTGCTATCCCACCGCAACGAGCCTTGCTGCCGCTCCTGCCGTGCGTGCGGGCTGGGTGGCCGAGAACGGTCCCGTGATTGTCGATGCCATCAGCGGTGTGACGGGTGCCGGCAAGTCCTGCAACGCTCGTACGCATTTTTGCAGCGCCGACGAGAATTTGGAGGCCTACGGCGTGGGCAAGCATCGCCACACGCCCGAGATTGAGCAAATCCTTGGCCTGACCGATCGCGTCGTCTTCACCCCGCATCTGGCACCGCTCAAGCGCGGCCTGCTCTCCACGGTGACGCTGCCGCTCACGCCGCAGGCCATCGACTCCCTGGCTCTTGAGGATGTCGTCGACTATTACAAGCAGTTTTACGCTGGACGCACCTTTGTGCGCGTGCTCGATGCCGGCCAGCAGCCCAAGACGGCTTCGGTCGTCGGCACCAACGCCGCCCAGATTGGCCTTGCGTTCAACAAGCGCGCGGGCGTGCTGGTGGCGACGGGCGCCATCGACAATCTGTGCAAGGGCGCTGCGGGCCAAGCGGTCCAGTGCGCCAATATCGTCTTTGGCTTTGACGAGCGACGAGGCTTGCCCACAGTGGCGTGCCCGGTGTAGCACATTCGATTGTTAACGATTTGGTAGTCGGGCATCGAGTGGGGCGCCACTCTTAAGCTGGTCTCATGATCACGACTGGCATGGCGCACCAACCGATGTCCGTTTTTTGTTTGACATAAGGAGTCATAAAGACGATGAATACCGAGCTGTTTGATATCAAGATTCGCGCCGTCGAGGGTGGCGTTACGGCAGCGGCCGGCTTTAAGGCCGCAGGCATCCATGCGGGATTTCGGAAGAACCCCGAGCGTCTGGATTACGCGCTCGTCGTGCCCGATAAACCCTGTCCCGGCGCTGGAGTGTTTACCACCAATCGCTTTTGCGCGGCGCCCGTGCAGGTGAGCCGCGCCAACCTGGGCGGTGCCGACAAGGGTTACGGTATCATCGCCGGCGTTTCGGTCAACTCCGGCAATGCCAACGCCGCCACGGGTGAGACCGGCCTTGCATGTGCGCGCGAGACGTGCAGCATCGCATCGCAGGTCATCGGCTGCGAGCCCCAGCAGATTCTGGTTGCCTCCACGGGTGTGATTGGCCAGATTCTGCCGATCGACACGTTTGAGACCGCCATTCCTGCTGCCTACGAGGCACTTTCCGCCCATGGTGGCGCCGATGCCGCTCGCGCCATCATGACGACCGACACGCACTCCAAGGAGTACGCCGTGTCCTACGTCAGTGAGGCTGCGGGCCATGCGGGCAACGTCTATTCGGTAGGCGGAATGTGCAAGGGCTCGGGCATGATTATGCCCAACATGGCCACCATGATCGCAGTTATCACCACCGATGCCCCCGTCGAGCCTGCGGCACTTCATGCCCTGCTGCTCTCGACCGTCAAGCAGACCTTTAACAAGGTAACGGTCGATTCCGACACCTCGACCAACGACACCTGCATCATGCTTGCCTCCGGCGCCGCTGCCGCAGATGCCGAGCCTATCGTCGAGGGCTCCGATGCCTTCGACGAGTTGGCATTTGCCGTGCACGAGGTGTGCGAGAGCCTGGCGCGCAATATCGCCGCCGATGGCGAGGGCGCATCCAAGCTTGTTACGGTCAACGTTACCGGCGCCGTGAACGACGAGGAGGCCGATATCGCCGCTCGTGCCGTTGCCAACTCGCCGCTCGTTAAGACCTGCATCGCCGGCCACGACTGCAACTGGGGCCGCGTTGCCATGGCGCTTGGCAAGTGCGGCGTGAAGTTTAATCAGGAAGACGTTTCCATCGACATGATGGGCATGCCCGTCTGTCGCGACGGTCTGACTGTTCCCTTTGACGAGGACGAGGCTCTACGACGTTTCGAGGCGCCCGAGATCGTGATCTCGGCCGACCTGGGCGCAGGCGACGCGGCAACGACCGTGTGGACCTGCGACCTCACGCATGAGTATATCTCCATCAACGGCGATTACCGTTCCTAGATTCCAGGCACGCTGCGCATCTTGCCGCGATTGCCGACAGCGGAGCACGGCGCGATAACGATACGAAAGACGAGGCAGATTATGAAATTCGCACGCGATTGTCGTTCGAGCGAATCCAACGAAGCAACCGCGCAGCTGCTGTTCGAAGCGCTGCCGTGGATTAAGAACCTGACCGGCAAGACGGTTGTTATCAAATATGGCGGAGCCGCCATGGTTGATGAGCAGCTGCGCCGCGACGTGATGAGCGACATCGTTTTGCTCAAGATCATCGGTATGCGTCCCGTCATCGTGCACGGCGGCGGCAAGGCTATCAACGAGGCGCTCAGCCACTATGACATCCCCGTCGAGTTTAAGAACGGCCAGCGCGTGACCACGCCGGCGACTATGGATATCGTGCGCGAGGTACTGGGCGGCAAGGTCAACCAGGAGTTGGTTGCTGCCATCAACCACCACGGTAACCTGGCCGTGGGCGTGTCGGGCAGCGATGCCGGCACGCTCATCGCCGAGCCGCTCGACCCCGAGCTCGGTCGTGTGGGCAAAGTGACGCACGTCAACACCGACTATATCGAGCGCTTACTCGATAGCGAGTACATCCCCGTCATCGCTACCGTCGCGGCGGGGGAGGACGGCGGTTTCTTCAACATCAACGCCGATACCGCCGCCGGTGCCGTTGCCGCGGCGCTCCACGCGCATAAGGCGATCTTTTTGACCGATGTCGATGGCCTGTACAAGGACTTTAGCGACAAGGACTCGCTTATCTCCAACCTAACGCTCGACGAGGTTAACGAAATGCTCTACGGCGGCGAGGTCGATAAGGGCATGATTCCCAAGCTGCGTGCGGCCGTCGATGCGCTTACCGGCGGCGTATTTCGTGCCCACATCATTAACGGTACTACGCCGCATTCGCTGCTCCTGGAGCTGCTGACCGATGCCGGCGTCGGCACCGTGATCCATTCCACCGAGACGGCTTACGAGTTCGATACGCATCCGCATCCGCTTTCGACGTTTGCTGCGCGTCTGACCGAGAACCTTGACGAGGTCGAGAAGCTTCAGACGGTCTAGCTGACCCGCAGCCGCCCCATTCCTGCACCCATAGGTCTACGCCGTCCAGCGCCCAACGAAAGGCATCCCATGTCACTTGCAGCTCAGCAATCGCTTGAATCCCATTACGTTATGCATACCTTTGGCCGCTCTCCGGTCGAGTTTGTCGAGGGTCACGGCATGAAGCTCACCGGCGACGATGGCCGTGAGTACCTCGACTTTCTTGCCGGCATCGGCGTGTGCAGCCTAGGTCATGGCAACCTGGCTGTGCTCTCGGCGCTCGAGGCACAGACCAAAAAGCTCATGCATGTCTCCAATTACTTCTACATCGAGCAGCGTGGACAGGTCGCGGCGCTGCTGTCCAAGCTTGCTAACGACGACGTAGATGGTGCGCGCGTGCTTGCCGATGCCATTGTCGCCGGCGATGAGACCACGGCAGCTGCTCTTGGTGCCCCGGCTGCGGATGAGCAGGTTTGGGAGACCTTCTTTGCCAACTCTGGCGCCGAGGCCAACGAGGGCTCGATGAAGCTCGCGCGCCTGTACGCCAAGCGTGCCGGTAATGGCGGCAACACCATCGTGTGCATGCGCGGCGGCTTCCACGGCCGTACGCTCGAGACCATTGCCGCCACCATGCAGGATTGGCTGCAGGATAGCTTCCGCCCGCTGCCGGGTGGCTTTGTGGCCTGCACGCCCAACGATGTCGATGAACTGCGTGCGATCTTTAAGCAGCTGGGGAGCGAGATTTGTGCCGTGATGCTCGAGCCGATCCAGGGTGAGAGTGGCGTGCACCCCATGACCGAGGAGTTTATGGCGGCAGCGCGCGACCTGGCACACGAAGTGGGCGCCGTGCTTATCGCCGACGAGGTCCAGTGCGGTATCTTCCGCACGGGTAAGCCATTTGCGTTCCAAACCTATGGCGTGGAGCCCGACATCATGAGCCTTGCCAAGGGCATTGCCGACGGCGTGCCCATGGGTGCCGTCGTGGCAAAGAAGGGGATTGCCGACGTGTTTAAGCCGGGCGACCACGGCTCGACCTTTGGCGGTAGCTGCCTGGCCATCACGGCGTGTGCCGCGACGCTCTCCGCGCTCGTGCGCGGCGATTATGCCGACCATGCTGCCAAGGTAGGCGCCTATATGGAGGCAAAGCTCGCTAAGCTGCCGCACGTGACCGAGGTGCGTGGCCGCGGCTTGATGCTCGGCTGTGATTTGGATGATGCTGCGGGCGATGCGCATGATATTGTTGCCCGCGCGCTGGCCGCCGGTGCCGTGATTAACGCTACGGGTGCCCATACGCTGCGTTTCCTGCCGCCGCTCGTCTGCGAGGAAGCCGACGTGGATAGTCTGATTGAGATCCTGTCGGGTGTCTTGGGCTAACGCGGTGCAATAACTCAATTTGGACCGGGTTCCGGACTGCTGACGTGCCCTATGCGGCATGATTCAGCGGTCTGGAGCCCGTTTTGCCTTAGATTTGCTAAGGCAAGGGGGACCTGCTGACCAAAAAACAGTAAATATGAGTACTGCTACCGATTTGGTAGCAGCAGTTTTGGACTAATAAGGCCAGATATCAAGTCGAAATGGCGATGAATACACGATTTTGATCTAACTGTTAGTCCTTATAATGGACATATGTTGCGTAACTTAAGCAAATACTGTCTTTTTATATGTTGCAAACAAAGTAGCAGTACTCATTTTTGCCATTTTTTGACCACGGCCTTTGTGACAGACGTGCTGGCGGGTTCGAATCCCATGCGCTGGGCATGAAAAAGGAAAGGCCTCCATCGCTGGAGGCCTATCAAATCAGTGGTGGGCGATGAGGGATGTCCGCGTGCGGCTCCGCCGCCCGCATCCGCTTCGTCGCTTCGCTCCTCGCGTGCTGCGCTGGAAAACGCTTCGCGTTTCCTCAGCTCCGCACCCTTGCGGGTTCGAATCCCATGAAATGGGCCCAAACAAAAACGGTCCCCTTTCGAGGACCGTTTCCAATTCAATGGTGGGCGATGAGGGATTCGAACCCCCAGCCTTGTGCGTGTAAAGCACCTGCGCTAACCGTTGCGCCAATCGCCCGTGCGGAGAGAGTATAGCAAAACAATCGCCCCATTCACCTCATATCCATTAAAGGTAACCGGCGCGTGTCGCAGCGGAGCTGATTCAGTTGAGATTGCCTGAACATTCCGCCCCTCTTTACGCCCTCGGGTATACTCAAAAGCTACTGATTCGATTTGATGCCCAGCAACAGCAGAGGGGATAGTATATGTGCGGTTTTGTCGGTTTTGTCGGTGGGACGGATAACCAATCCGAGGTGCTCACCAAGATGATGGACCGCATCGTCCATCGCGGTCCCGACATGGGCGGTCAGTTTATCGACGGCCGCGTTGCCCTGGGCTTCCGCCGCCTGTCGCTGTCTCTTATACACATCTCCGAGCCCACGAGACGGACTCCTATCT
>CABRIB010000043.1 GCA_902470915.1 uncultured Collinsella sp.
GATAGGAGTCCGTCTCGTGGGCTCGGAGATGTGTATAAGAGACAGGTTTCTAACTATTCTATATATGAAATGTGGTATGTACCAGCTATCCACTATTTCCTGTTAGTTACATTATGTTTCAATCGTATTTTTCCAAATGCTTATCTACTTTGGATTCACCTACATGAGCATAAGAGATCTGTTGCCTTCCTATTTCCAAGCCTGAAAATATCCAGAATCGAACCTGACTTTCTTACGGCCGATTCGCCGCGTTCGACGACTCGTTAAAACAGCGGAGCATTCATGGAGTCGGGTCCGTCACTGGGTAGATTGCGAACTTCCATTTTTACGCCGAGTTCTTGCAGCTCTCTGAGAGCAGCGACGTCTGCGTCGCTCACGGCAACGGCAGTCGTTGCAGAGCGCTTGCCCTCCCCCGCCCGCATATGGCCGATGCCGACCTTGGCGATCGACACGCCGCCCCCAACCAGCGCGAGCGCATCGGCGGCTGAGGCCACCATGATCAAAATCCATTGACGCGGCGTTGCGGTATGAATGATGTCGATAGTCCTTTTGCACCGAGAAAAACCGTGTCCACACGCCTTCTGGCGCCGCGGCCCTCGTCGGCCTGGGCGATGGCGGCGCAGGCGTCCTTGATCTGCTCGACGCCATCGGTGAACGTCGTGGGCAGCCAGCTGGCGGTGCCGCGACGGGCGAGCTCGGTCGAGCTGATATCGATGCCCTCGGAAACGTTATCGGTAGTCGAGTGGTTGTAGAAGCCGTGGATGTGGGTGTCGACCATGCCCGGTGCGATCCACGACCCCGTGTAGTCCCTGATCTCGCAAGAGGGCTCGTCGGCCTGCCAGGCGCCAAAGACGCCGTCCTCGACCATGAGATAGCCGCCCAGTTGCGGGCCTGCCGGCAAGAAGAACTTGTCAGCCTTAATTGCGTACGTGCTCATCTATGCTCCCGTACCCGCAGTGCGTTTTAGGGCGGATCAAAAACCACCTCATTGTTAATTCGAGCGATTGTTCGTTGCCTTCTACCGCTTGGCACTTTTTGCACCCGCTGCAAAACACGCCAAGCCGTTTATATCCAATACCGTTAGACAGCGCGGTTGTGGTAGACCTTGTACTTAAACTGGTCGGCGCGCGCAACCGAACGCGTATACTCGATAACCTCGTTGTTCATGTCATATGTGGTACGAATCAAATCCAGGACCGGTGCGCCTTCGGCAATCTCGAGTAGACGAGCGTCGGAATGGCGTGCGATACTCGCGTAGAATTCTTCCTCGGCCAGGCGAACTTTCTCGTGATAGTCCTGCTCGATCATGTCATATAGAGATTTGTTCTCGATCATTGGGCGCTTAAGCGCAAAGAATTTGCGGCTCGGCAAATACGTGCACTCAATCATCAGCGGCACACCATCGGCAATACGCAGGCGCTTGATCTTGTACAGACGCTCGCCCAGACGCGCGTTCATCTCTGCGGCAATATTCTTGTCAGCCTCGACCTCGGTAAACTCAAGAATCGTCGTCTTGGGCACACGACCGATCGCCTTCATCTGCTCGGTAAAGCTATAGGTTTGCGTGAGGTTTGCCGTCTGCAGAGAGCGGTCGCTTATCATGGTTCCACGGCCACGCTGACGAACCACCAAGCCCAGGCGCTCAAGCTCCTGCAGGGCAAGGCGAACCGTCGTACGCGAGAGCCCGTAGCGCTCCGACAAGTCACGCTCGGACGGCAAATAGTCGCCGGGTCGAAGTTCGTGATCGATTTTATCGGTCAGCAAATCGACGAGCTGATCGTACAGAGGTTGTTTGCGCGCTCCCATTGCCATAATGATACCTGCCGGATAAATAACTCGAAATTGGTTGTAACCAGACACCACGTACTATATCAGTTTTAATGGAATAACAGCAGGTCAAACCGCACATTTCAATATTGTTTGCCAGTTGATAGCTTGTGCGCTGTAATACCAATCACACCGCTGCATCAAGTATCGATGTAGCAAAAAGGGCCGCCCCCGCGGAGCGGGACGACACTTTGCAAGATACATACGTCTTTAAGTCTTAGAGAAGCTTCTTGAGCTCCCCGGCAACAGCTTGGGTCCGCGCCGATGATGACCTGGGTAGCACCCTTGCCCACCTTCATGACACCCAGAGCGCCAGCCTTCTTGCAGGTAGCCTCGTCGACCAGAGCGGAATCGCCGAGCTCGAAGCGCAGGCGAGTAGCGCAGCAGTCAACGGTCTTGCCCTTCTCCTTGCCACCGACGGCAGCGAGAACGGCAGCGGCCACAGCGGCGAACCTGTCGTCGCCAGCAGCGGAGAGGGCGGAGGTCTCCTCGACATCCATATCCTCGCGACCAGGGGTCATGAGGTTGAATTTGGTGATGGCGAAGCGGAACATATGAATAAAACGTCCGAAAAGCTGAATATAACCCCTCTTTTTTCACCAATCTCTTCTTCAACGCAAAAAGCGCGCTAGGACGGTATCCGTTCTAGCGGGCTTATTCAGATATTTCGGCTACGCACTCGGAAGCTCAGGCGAACCTTACGCAAACAGGCCGTAGATGCTGATGTTGGCCTTGGCGTAGAGGCCGTTAGCATACTCGGTCCACTTGGAGCTGGCACTCGAAGCCTGCGAAGAGTACTGCTGATAAGCAGTGTAGTAGGCGGTCATGGCCTGCTTGTAGGTGGCGCTATCGGCCGTAAAGGCATCATCGGCAAAGGCCTTGGCATAGGTGCTATCGGCATCCTTCCAAGTACCCTTTGAGCTATCCCACTCATCGCCGGCAAGGTTGATGATGTAGTCGGCGTAGTCCTTGCTCGCGGTCTCCTCGTTGCCGTCAGCAGGCTCGGTCGGGGCGGCCGGCATGCTTGCGGAGCTGTCGCCGACCTTCTTCTTGTAGAGCTTCTGCAGCGTCGCGGACTGACGGACGATCTTCTTAGCCTGGTCCTTGGACACGCCGTACTGCTTGGCCATAGTCTTGTAGTCGGAGGTGCCGATGGACTCCTCGGCGTACTGCTTCATTTCCTTGGAAGAGACGGTAATGCCCTCGTCCTCGGCAGCGTCCAGCAGAATCTGGTTGCGCACGTAGGACAGGATAACGTCGGCAGAAGGAGCGGTGTAGTTGCCGTCGTCGTCCTTGACGGTATCAAGGCTGTACTGGCTCTCGATGGCCTCGCGCGCGGTGATGTCGCTCTTCTTGCCGTTGTAGCTATAGCTTGCCACGGTCGAATCGAGCTGGTCCTCGGTGAGGGTCGCCGAGCCGGCACCCTTGCCGCCAAAACCACCGTTGCCGATAAAGAAGCCGACCACGGCAGCGATCACGACGGCGACCACAAAGGCGGCAATCATCGTCTTCTTGTGCTTGCAAGCGTGGTCGTCCACGTCCGAGTCGTCGTCCTCGTCCTGCTCCTCGGGCATGAGGTTCTCATCGGCGGCGTCCGCGGCGATCTTTGCCTCCAGGCGAGCGTCCTCCTCCTCAGCGGTCGTGCCGGCGGCAATATGTTCGGCAGACGTGCCGGCGACCAGGTCGATCTTCTCATCCTCATCACCGTCGGGGCCTTCGCCGCGCTCGATAATCTGGATGCCGTCGATCTCGTCCTTCTCGTCTTTCTTTTGAATCAGACCCATAGTCAGCTACTCCTTATTGGAAACACAATCCCTCATAGAATACGCCCGACGAGGCGCCGGGCGTATTGATTCTTAGGTTATACGCAAACACTTAAGTACTATTTAGGCATTTGCAGCGTGCATACCTTAGGCCAGATGCGCAATAACGGCATCGGCAAAGGCCTGCGTACCGACAGCGCCCTCAACGGAGCCGGTCTGGGCACGACGCACGTCACCGGTAACCTGCTCGCCCTCGTCGAGCGTGGCAGATACGGCGGCACGAATGCGATTGGCAGCATCGTTCTCGCCCAGATGATCGAGCATCATAGCCGCAGACAGAATCTCGGCCGTGGGGTTGGCGATATCCTTGCCCGCGATATCGGGCGCGGAGCCGTGCGTTGCCTCGAAGATGGCGCAGTCGGCACCGATGTTGGAGCCGGGGGCCATACCTAAGCCGCCCACCAGGCCAGCGCACAGGTCGCTCACGATGTCGCCGTACAGGTTGGGCAGCACCAGGACATCGAAGTCATTGGGGTTCTGGACCAGACCCATGCAGGTGGCGTCGACAATCTTGTCGTTGAACTCGATATCGGGATAGTTGGCGGCCACCTCGCGCGCCACGCGCAGGAACAGGCCGTCGGTCGCCTTCATGATGTTGGCCTTGTGCACGGCCGTCACCTTTTTGCGACCGCAGCGGCGGGCATACTCAAAAGCATACTCCACAATGCGGCGGCTCTTGGCGATAGAGATCGGCTTAATCGAGATCGCGGAATCGGCGGCGAAGGTCTTTTGGCCCGAACGCTCGACGAGCTGCGAGAGCTCCTCGACCTCGGCAGCGCCCTCATCGAACTCGATGCCGGCGTAGAGGTCCTCGGTGTTCTCGCGCACGATAACCAGGTCGACATCGCGGAAACGCGAGCCGTCGCCCGGCTGCGACAGGCAGGGGCGCACGCAGGCATACAGGTCGAAGTGCTTGCGCAGGGCAACGTTAACGCTGCGGAAGCCCGTGCCGACCGGCGTAGTGATGGGGCCCTTGATGGCAACCTTGGTCTCGGCGACCGCATCGAGCACGTGCTGAGGCAGCGGTGTGCCAAACTCGTCCATGACGCCGGCACCGGCCTCCTGGACGTTCCAGTTGATCTGGACACCGGTGGCCTCGACCACGCGGCGCATGGCCTGCGTAATCTCGGGACCGATACCGTCACCGGGAATCAGGACTACATCGTGCGCCATAATCTGTTACTCCTCGTCTTCGGCGGCCTCAGATTTTTTAACGCTAGCACGCTTCTTCTTTTTGGAGAGATCCAGGCCAAAACGTTTAACAAGCATTTCGCAAATCTCGCTCGAACGGGCCTTGAGATAGCTGCCCTTGCCGTTCTCGGCATCGAACTTAAGGCGCAGCGCAAGCTTCTCGGCGACCTCGGCGTCGATCTCGCCCTGGCCAAACTCGTACAGGCAACCGAGCATGTCGCGATACTCGAGGTCGCCGTGGTAGCACTGGATGGCCTCGTCCAGAATGGGCCAAGCCTCGCGCGAACGCTCGACGCTCGTGGCGCCCCACACGCACAGCAGGCGGAAGGCGGCATAGCGCAGCGTGGAGGAAATCTCGTCGAACAGCGCGGTCTCGGCGCCCTCAAAGGCATCGCCCAGCTGCTCGGGGCAGGTGGTGGCAAGCGCCGCCAGGGCATCGAGGGCCTCCCAGCGGGTCTGAGCCTCGGGGCGGTCGAGTGCCTCGATCAGCGCGGGCACGCAGGGCACGACGCGCTGCGGATCGCGCTCGGCCAGCAGGTGCAGCACGCGGGCGGCAAACTGGCGGATACGGCGCGTGGGGCAGCCGAGCTCCTTGACCAGACGGTCGACGGCGTTCTCGTTCTCCTCTGCCAGCTGAAGCTGTGCCAGCTCCTCGTCGGTGAGCTGTTCTTCCTTGTTTTCTGCCATAGTTACCTCTTCTTACTATTTCTTAGCGTGCTTGCCAGCACCCTTGCTGTCATCGGTGACCGAGATGAGCTGTCGGTCGGCTGCACCATTGTGACGCGCGCGGCGGCGCTCCTCGGCGTCGCCCGCATCGGCGGCGGCGCGGTGTGCCTTGTTGACGTTAAAGACCTCATCGTGCTTGCGCCATGGGCCGACGGACTCGCCAAAGCTCATCTTAAGACCGGCGATAAAACCGCCGAGCCAGCCGATCGGCGCAAACTGCACCAGCGGGAACAGCGAGAACACCCAGGTCAGCAGGACGACTGCCGCCGCTCCTGCAAAATTGGCAATCCAGTAGTCGCGCTTGGTGATGACGCGCTTTTCGCACGCCCACTGGCCGCACAAAAAGCCGATGTAGATCGCAAAGAGAAAGAGCACCAGCGCAAGCACCACGAACGTCCAGCTCATGGGCGCTACTCCCCGTGATGGTGGCCGCAGCAGCACTCGTGGCCGTCGTCATGGCCGTGGCCGCCGCAGCACTCGTGGTCCTCGCCATGGTGGTGGCCGCAACCGCACTCGTGGTCGTCGCCATGCTCGCCGCAACCGCAGCCTTCCTCGTGAGCGCCATGCTCTTCGGGACGATACTGCGACCAGTCCAGACCGGCGGCAATGGCGTCGGCCTCCTCCTTATAGAGGACCGTGATGGCCTGGGTACCCAGCTTGGCGCCGCCGATGGCGTCGAGCATGTCATAGAGCGTAAAGGCGACGTCGGCGCCGGGCAGCGCGAGCTCGCGATCATCGGCGTAGGCGAGCGCCAGACGCAGGTCCTTAATGAAGTGCTCGACCATAAAGCCGGGCTTGTAGTCGCCGTCGAGCGCCTTGGGCGCCAGGCTCTCCATGGCGCCGGACTTACCGGTGCCGCCCAAGATCATCTGGCGGGTTTTCTCCAAATCGAGGCCGCTCAGCTCGGCAAATGCCATGGCGTCTGCCATGCCGACCATGCAGGCGCCCAGCGACACCTGGTTGGCAAGCTTGGCAGCCTGGCCCTTGCCGGCGCCATCGAAGCAGCAGATGGTTGCCGCAAAGGTGGAAAGGATGTCGCGGACCGGAGCGATGTCGTTCTCGGTGGCGCCCACGATAGCCGTAAGCGTGCCGGCGATAGCTCCCGACTCGCCGCCGGTGACGGGGCAGTCAAACGCCATACGGCCCGTGACCTGGGCGGCCTCGGCAATGTCGCGCGCCAGCTCGGGCGAGCTCGTGGTGAGGTCAATCAGGACCGCGCCGGGCTTAGTGCACGCGAGCAGGCCGTCGCCCGCCAGGTAGAGCTCCTCGACCTCGGAGGGATAACCCACCATGGTAAAGACGACGTCGGCGTTCGCCGCGGCATCTGCCGGCGTATCGGCCCAAACGGCACCGCGCTCAACGAGCGCTGCGGCCTTGGACTTGGTGCGGTTGTTGACCGTGACGGGATAGCCAGCGTCCAGAATGTGGCCGGCGATGGGGGCACCCATAATTCCGGTGCCGATAAATGCGACAGAAAGCTTGTTTGCCATGAAACCTTTCCTTTTGGGTTGGGTGTTGTTACCAGGTTGAATACTCGGTGCCAGCGTTTGGGCTGTGAGTCGAGGGCGATTACGGATGCAGCGCTTGCCTACTGGCCGCGCACGCGGCGGGCGATGCGGTCGGAAAGCGATGCCTTGTCGGCGCGGTTCTTACCCCAAAACGCGCAGGCCACCATGCCGGGGCCCACATGTGAGCCGATGGTGGGGCCCACGGAGCTGCGAATGATCGTGACGTCGGCGCAGCCCTCCTCCTTGCGGATGGCGGCTTCGAGCCAGTCACCATCCTTTTCGGCATCGGCCGTCATGATGGCGATGGGCATGGTGCGATCGGGCACGTAGTTCTCGCGGAACGACTTGAGGATGGACTTGAGCGCCTTCTTGCGGCCGCGGTTGACGCCGATCAGCGACAGCGAGCCGGCCAGGTCGTAGGAGAGCTCGGGCTTGACGTCGAGCTTTGCCGTGAGCTGCGCCGCCGCGGGAGGAATGCGGCCGCCGGCAGCCAGTGCGTCGAAGCTCTCGAGCGTAAAGTAGCCGTGCACGTAGGTCTTTGCCTCGTTTGCCCAATCGACCAGCTGCTTGGCGGTCAGTCCCGCCGAACGCTGGCGCACGGCCTCGAGCGCCAAGAGCGCACCGGTCGCGCAGGGCAGAGCGTTGTCGACCACGTAGAGCTCAAAGTTGGGATACTCGGCGCGCACGACATCTGCCGCCTGGCACGCGGAGTTGTAGCTCGACGACAGCGCCGAGGTAAAGCACAGGTAGACCGTGGGCGTGCCCTCTTTGGCGCACTCGGTAAAAAACTCGATATAGCGACCGAGCGACACAGCCGAGGTGGACACGCGGGCACCGGCGCGCATGCGGTCGTAGAACTCCTTAGGGCTCATGCTCGACCAGATGTCGTCTGTGCGCTCCTCGCCATCGATCATGAAAGGGAAACCCAGGATATCGACATCGAGGTTCGCGGCGACCTCGGGGCTAAAGTCGCAGCAGGTATCGACGACGATGCGGCAACGGTTCGAATGACCGGCGGATGCGGCCTTGTCCATCAAAGCGACTCCTTACGTAAAAAGGCGGCCACCCGCATGGGATGGCCGCCAACCGTTAACTCATGCAAGTTAACGTATTTTACTCGTCAAGTGTTTCGATGCGGGGCTTGATGATGCCATATCCACCATTCTTACGGTGATACACCACATTGATGAGACCGGTCGTCGCGTTCTCGAACACGTAGAAGTCGTGGCCCAGCAAATCGGTCTGCACCAGCGCCTGCTCCTCGGTCATCGGGGTGACATCGATGACCTTCTCGCGGACGAGCAGGTCGTCGTCCTCCTCGGGCAGCAGCAGGTCGGCCAGATCCTCAACGCGCTCGACCGGCGCGACATCCGCGGCACTGGCACCACCCTGGCGGTTGTCCACGACCTTGGTCTTGAACTTGCGCAGCTGGCGGGTGACCTTATCGGCGGAGAGGTCGATGGCAGCATACATATCTGCGCCGTGCTCGGCAACGCGAATCACCGAACCGCGGGCACGAGCCGTGACCTCGACGATTGCCGGGTTGGGGTTCGAGGGGTTCTTCTCATAACGAAGCACGACGTCGACTGTCATGGGCTCGATGTCGAAAACCTTGAGCGCCTCGCCGATTTTCTCATCCACATGCGCACGCAGAGCATCGGTTACCGTCGTCTTGCGTCCAGAAACCTTGATATCCATACGTGGCTCCAATCTGCCTCGGGGACTTACTGTACTGGCTATGTACCCATTGCCGTGCATTTAATCACGCGATTTCCCAAAGACCCGAATAACGACTGCTTGATACCGCATACCGAAGTCTCGTACTTTTCCATGGCAAAGTGCGCTATAGGAGGGAGCCCACAGATTTGTATTTGGTCTCGAAAATTGGCTTTGACCTGCTGGTTTTATAGGGATGAAAAAGCCGGGCTCCCCTATTGGGGAAACCCGGCAGTGCGTGTTGAAACCGTGAAGAGGTGTCCTTTCCAACGTATAGGAGACACCACCCCTAGCAATAACTAGCTATTGAGTTTGTTAATGTCGTCGTCGGTGATGGCGCCTTCCTGGCTGGACGATTTGTCCTCGGAGGATGCGGTCTCATTGTTGGAATCGGAGGACTCGCTGCCGGAGGACGTGGTCTCACTGGACTCAGAGTCGCCCGGCTGCACGTTAGCGCCCGAAACCGTCTTAGTGGTGAGGTCGTAGGGCATCGTGCCATACCAGACGCAGTGGACCGCCTCGAGCGTGCCGTCGGCCGTAATACCGTCGAGGGCATCGCTCACGGCACGGCATAGTTCGTCATTGGACGAGAGGCCCACAACACCAAGCGTCGAGGGCGCCTCGAGCGCACCGACATAGGAGATCTCGCTCATCAGGCGTGCAAGGTAGCCGCCGGCCGTGGAGTCGCAGATCACATAGTCGACCTCGCCGGACTCGAGCGCCTCAAAGCACTCGTTGATGTTGGAGTAGGTCTTTTGGTTGGCGGTGATGCTCTGCTTAGCAAGCGCCTCCTGCGAGGCCGAGGACGCCTGAACGCCCAGGGTGGACGTGTTAAGGGTATCGGTGGAAACGCTTAGCGACCCACCATCGCTAGTTTTACCGAACACGGAAGTGGCATCGTACAGGCAGGTGCCGAGCGAGCTAATGTCCCCGTCCGTGGAGTTAATCTCGCCGATAAAGATATCGGCCTTTTTGTCGCCGAGCGCGGAACCTGCCGAGGACGCATCGACAAAGGCAACCTTAAGGCCCATGCGGCTTGCGAGGGCGCGGGCGGCGTCGACCGCATATCCCGTGAGCTCGCCGTCGGCGCCCTGCATTGCCTGCGGCGCATCGGAAGTATCGAGGGCGACCGTCAGGGTTCCGGGAGTGACCAGGGCATCGTCCGACACCGCCGGCGTGACGGTCTCGTACTCGATCTGGTCGATCGTGGGAGTCGTGAACGTAGACAGCGGGTTGAACGCGCATCCGCTCAGGCCCAAAACGGCGATGACCGCTGCGGTCCCAGCACCTAACCGAGCCGCGTGCATCAAGCTGCCCCTCACCATGTCCACTACCCTGCCTTCTGTGTCGTATACGATCCGTGCGTTGCGCGGAATATCAGGTTGTTCCCACCAGCTGACCTGGTATTTGACCCCACACTTGCGCACCGGGGTGTTTGCTCGGGAGGCCGCAGCCACCTTCACGACTGGCCCGCTCGCCCGCGAGGCGGTATTGCCCCAAAGAAAGTAGAACGGACGGTGCGGCTTACATCTAGGACGCGCCATGATCGCGCCGCGCGCACGCGGTCGCTTACGTGGATCCCTTTGACCGCGTCTGTCTTGGACTAGGACGGGCATTTCGTCCGTCCGCAACCACAGCCTGGCAGGAACGTAGCGCATTATAGCTAAGTTCAAGCTAAAGTTTAAGGTTAGGGGCGTTATTCGCATCGCGAGTACAGATTTCGCAGGTCGGAGCGGGCTATTCGTGCCCCTATGAAGCCCGGAGCTCCCCTACGGGGAGCTCCGGGGCACCCGTCTCAGGGTGCCGTGTGCAAAAAACGGCAAATATGAGTACTGTTACCAATTTAGTAGCAGCGTATTACCGCCTCACGAGCCCTTTTTGAGTTCCGCACAGCCTGCTTGGCGCCAAGATATTCCACATTCGTTTATTATCTCTTCGCTGAATCCAGATTATCGGCCCAAGTTTCTTTGTTTTTGCTGTCACTAATCTAGTAACAGTACTCATATTTGCCGTTTTTTGCACAGAGCATATAAACAGACCCCCTATAAAGCCATAGTTTTACGCTGGTTTGAGCCCAAAGCACGCTCGGAGCGTATTCAGCAGAGCATCTTGCCTCTTTCGACGAGCCTCTACGCGATTCTGATATCGCTTACCCATACGCTGGTGGATGCGCCATGCGAGTGCTTCCATCGCTTCCATGTCACAGAGCATTTCGTTGTTGACCGTCGCGACCTCGATTCCCATAGTAATCAAGCCCGTGTTGCGCTTTTCATCATGGATACGTCCCCTCCGAGAGGAATGGCCCAGCTCACCGTTGTATTCCAGGTCAAACCGAGCTGCTTCCTGATACGCATCGCAAACTGCATGCGGCATCCCCGAGATTGCCTGCGCACGGTCATCGAACTCGATCTTGTAGTCGGTCTTAAAGGGACCGCAGGCAAACCCGCCATAGGAAAACGGAAGCGAAAACAGGGCGAGCATGATGCACTCCATGGGTGAGCGCAGGTTTTCTGACAAGTAGGGACACAGACGCTGCAGCCGCTTGGCTGCGTTCCCCTTGCATACCGCGAGGTAATCTGCCAGACAATCGGGCGTCAGCACCGGCTCAACCTCAAAGTAGCCCACATCTGCTGGCTGGTCCTTGTCCTTTGCAAGCTTATTCGTAACGGGCGAGGTGTAGGGAGGCAGATACTTCCCGCGGTCACTCAGCGAAATCTTAGAGCACAGTTCCTGAGCCAGGGCAAATGCCTGGATGCAGCCGACCTCGCGCGCAACGGCAACACAAAGGGCCTCGGGAGATAGACTGTACACCCCCGGTTCCACCTCTAGAATCGAGCCAGCGGGCAACCCGGAGCATACGGACCAGCTCACGCCAAGAATGCGGCGGCGCTGCGCTGCAGACCCTACCAGCAAGCACAAATCCTCTTGCACCTCGCCGCTTGCGGCCCCAATCCGCACCAAGTCGGGAAGATAGATGTCCTCGGTCGAGGGCGACGACGTGCGCAGCACACGGCGCTCTTCATCGGGATCGAGGTCCTTCCAGCTTATGTAGCCCATCTGCCGGCGCTCGGCGCGCATCATGCGTAGCGCCGAGGCGCCTGTTAGGATTACGGAAGCCGCTAGCTGTTCGCTTGTCGGCTCGTTGCGCCGCTCAATCTTCACTGCCACAAAACCACCCCTACCAAACGCGTGCGATAGCGAGGCCATCGACCGCTACGGCGCCGGCGCGCTTGAGTTCCGCCGAAGCCGCGGCCATCGTCGCGCCCGTGGTGATAACGTCGTCGATAAGCAGCAAGCGGCGGCCGTGCACGTCCTCAACCGTCTCGTACATGCCTTGGGCACGCTCGCGGCGCTCCTCACGACCGAGTTCGCGCTGGTCGCCATGCCCGTACTTGACGAGAGCATCGAGCAAGGGAACACCCGACAGCTCGCAAAATGGGCGCGCAATGGCCTCCATATGATCAAAACCACGCCGCCGAAACGCTGCCGCCGTCGCAGGCACAAACACCACCGCATCCGCACCGGACAGCACACCTCCGTAGCGATCGGGCGCTACGACCTGGGCATGCAGGGCGGTGTCGTAGACCAGCTCCGCCAGATACGGAGCCAGACGTCGCTCGCCCGCATCCTTGTACGCTTTAATGATGCGCGGCAGCGGATGCGCATAGACGGTGCACGCCAGGCAGCGGTCGAGCGCCTCCGCCATTGCCGAGGACGTGCCCTCGACTGAACACTCAGTGCATAGCAAATCCCCAAACGGGGCGCCGCATCGGGTGCAGCTATGACGTGGGTCGATGAGCGTGAGCGTGGCCAGGCAGTCTTGGCAAATAAGCGCACCGGCGCGCTCGCAGCCAGCACATCGTGTTGGCGACAATGCCTCGAGCGCCTCGCGTGCCGCCCACTCGGCAAACGGTAGCAATTCGTCCGCAAACGGTAGGGCACCGGCACCCTGCAGACGGCTCAATATGTTCAGATGGCTCTTCAAGACACAACCCTCCCTACGTTCGGTCGCAGGGAGGGTTGTTGATTCGGCGCTATGATACCCCGATGCGCTCGGGGCAAGGCGGGCTAAATCCGCTCGCGGGCGTTATTCGCCGGCGGGCGGTTGTGGTGCGGACGAAGACGGGGTCGAGCCCTCGCCACCATCCTGGCGCGGCTTGCGGGAACGGCGACGACGACGGCGCTTTTGACCCTGGTCGGCCGAGCCCTCGCCACCGCGATCCTCGCGCGGCTCGCGCTCGTCGCGAGCGGCGCCACGCGAAGCCTTGGCAGCCGCTCCCCCGCCATCTCCGGGACGACGGCGCGTGACCTTGACCTCGCCATCCGAGATCTGATCGGCCACGGAGGGCACTGAGGGCTTCTGTTGCGCGCCCGAGGAATGGCGACGGCGCGGACGCGGCGCGCGCTCCTCCTCGCCACGTGACTTGCCGCCCTTGTCGGCAGGCGCATCGGAGACCGAGGGGCCCTTGGAAGCGGCACCAGCCTCGCGAGCAGCTGCGGCGCGGAAGGCGTCCTCGCGCTCCTCGCTCGACAGATGACGGCGACGACGGCGTGTGGGGTTCATGCCACCGCCGCGATTCTGCTGCTGGGGCTGCTGAGCCTCGCGCTCGCGGGAAGCGTTCTTGCCTGCGGGAGCGACCTCGCCGGCATCGCCCGAACCCGAGCGTTTGCGACGACGACGGCCACCGGCGGCCTCCTCGGCCTCGGGTGCCTCAACCTTACCACGGCCCTTTCCGCGGCCACGGCCCTCGCCCTGCCCCTGACCGGCGCGAGCATCGGATTCGGCATCGCGACGACGGCGCTTGGGCATCGACGTGCCGGCCAGACGGTCGGCACTCGACAGACCATCGCCCACGTCGACGCCGTTCTCGCAATCGAGCTCCATGAGCGCCAGGCGCATCTCGGGCGACTCGATGCGCTCGAGCACGTCGCGCGTCACGCAGTCGGGGCGGCAGTTGCAGCCCTGCTCGGCAGCCTTCTTTTTGCAGCCCTCCGAGCACGTCATATCGGCCAGGTTGACCTTAAAGACTTTGCCGTTCTCCAGGCGCAGCACCAACTGCTCGCGCGGCGTGTCATATTCCTGGATACGCGCCTTGCCAAGCGGCGTATCGATGAGCGTTTTCTTTTTGGGCGCACGGCTCTTAAAGTCCTTGTACGCCTCGAACTCATAGCGCAGACAGCACATCAGGCGGCCGCAAACGCCGCTGATCTTGGACGAGTTGAGCGGCAGGTCCTGCTCTTTTGCCATGCGGATCGAGACGGGCTCAAACTGTCCGCCAAAGCGCGTACAGCAGAGTTCCTGTCCGCACTGGGCATAGCCGCCCACCAGGCGGGTCTCGTCGCGCACGCCGATCTGGCGCATGTCGACGCGAATGTGCAGCGTCGAGGACAGATCCTTGACGAGCTGGCGAAAATCGACGCGCTCCTCTGCCGCAAAGTAGAACACGGCCTTTTCGCCGCCAAACAGGTACTCGACGCCCACCGGCTTCATCTCGAGGTCGAGCTCCTTGACCAGGCGGCGGAAGTCGACCATGGCCTCGTCGCCCTGAATGGCCAGGTCGTCGGCAAGCTGCAGGTCGATGTCGCTCGCCACGCGCAGCACGGGCTTGAGCGGCTGACCGATCTCGTCTTGCGGCACCTCAAAGGGATCGGCCGTGACCAGGCCGATCTCGGTTCCGCGCTCAGTGGAGCAAATGGCATAATCGGCCTCGAGGATATCCAGATCCTGCGGATCGAACCACAGGTCGCGCGAGGCGTAGGTAAACTTAACGGGTACGACTAACGGCATTTCAGTGCCTTCCTGATATCGAACAGCATGACCTCGATGGCCAGCTGGGGAGTAACGTTTCTGGCGATGTTGCGCTCGGCGGTCGCGACTGCCTCGAGCGCCCGGGTGGCACCCGCAACATTCGTCGCAGCGGCAAGCCGACCGATCGTGTCGCGCACGTCTTCGTTCACCACGTCGGCTGCCTCGTCCTGAAGTGTCAGCAGCACATCGCGCATGAGCGTCCGCGCGCTCGCCAGCGCTTCCATGATACCCGAACGCTCGCGCGCGTTGAGTTCGCGCTTGTTGCGGTCCTCAAGCTGCTTCAATGCTCCACGCGACAGGTAGTCGGCGTTTTGCTCGAGCACCTTTTCCTGTGTGGACTTGACCTCGGCGAGCGGCGCCTTAACGGCGACGATGAGTGACTTGGCGCGGCTGAGCACGTCGGCCTCGTCGGCGGCGATGAGCGAATCGATGGCGCGAACCATCTGACGGCGGGCGTCCTGGCGCTCGGCGCTCTTGAGGAACTCGATGCCACGCGTGGGGCTTCCCGCTACGGCGACGGCCATGCGGCAACGCGCAGGGTCCTGACCGGTGGCGCGGCTCACGGCCTGCGCGGCGACGGCGGGCGATACCAGCCGAAACGGCACGCACTGGCAGCGGCTCACGATGGTGGGCAACATCACGTCTGCCGAGGTGCCCAGCAGGATGAACATAACGCCCTCGGGCGGCTCCTCGAGCGTTTTGAGCAGTGCGTTGGCGGTGTTGGCGCGCAGTTGCTCGGCACGGTCGATGATGTAGACCTTGGCCTTGGCGCGGATGGGCGCCAGAGGCACGTCATCGAGCAGCTCGCGGGTCTGGGCGATGAGGTAGCCCGTGGCGCTCTCGGGCGTGTAATAGCGCACGTCGGGGTGCGTATGGCGGGCGACGCGCACGCAGCTATCGCATGAGCCGCAGCCGTCCTGCTCGCACAGGAAGGCTTGGGCGAGCGCCCACGCGGCGTCGAGCTTGCCCGCGCCGGGCGCGCCCAAGAACAGGTAGGCGTGCGATGCGCGGCCGCTTGCGATGGCGTTGGTCAAAAAGTCGCGCACGCGCTGTTGGGTGTCGAGCTTGGCCAGCAGGCTTGCCTGAGCGGGGGCCATATTACTCGGCCTCCTGGGCTAGCGCGGCAGCGACGGCATCCTGGGAAATGTGGAGGCCGTAGGCGCAAACCTGCTCAACCGTCTGCGCGAAGACGTCCTCGATGGACGCGGTCGCGTCGATGAGCTTTACGCGGTTTGGTTCCTCAGCGGCAATGGCGCAAAATCCCTGGTAAACACGCTCTTGGAAGGCCATACCCTTGGCCTCCATGCGGTCTGCCGCACCACGGGCGGCCATGCGCAGCGCCGCCTGCTCGGGCGTGATGTGATAGACGAGCGTGAGCGCCGGGTGCGTTCCCGCGACGGCCAGGTTGTTGGCATCGCGCACCATCTGGCGATCGAGGCCGTCGGCAAACGCCTGGTAGCAGGTCGTGGAATCGTAGAAGCGATCGCACAGGACCACCTTGCCGGCTGCGAGCGCGGGGGCGATGACCTCGTGCACCAGCTGGGCACGCGCAGCCTCGTAGAGCAGCAGCTCGCAGGTGTCGCCCATCGCCGTATTGGCGGGGTCGAGCAGCAAGGCGCGGATCTTTTCGCTGATGGCGGTACCGCCCGGCTCGCGCAGGCTCACAACCTGGTAGCCAGCGAGTTCAAGAGCGCGGGCAAGCAGGCGCGCCTGCGTGGACTTGCCGGCGCCATCGACGCCCTCGAGCGTGATAAAGCTATGTTGAGCGGGCTCAAAAGCCATGGGCGCAGCCCCTTCCTACAAGGCGCGTAAATGCGAATTATAGCAACCAAGCCATGATACCCCAGTGCTCGGTGCGTCCCCAATGGCTAAAGGTGCCTTTCCAAAGTTGCGGTGAAATAGGGACTGATTGAAGCTCTGAGACCGCCAAACAGTTCCTATTTCACCGCAACTTATGATGGGGAATTTTGGACGCTGGGTATAATCGTCGTATTGCATTGAAATGTGGCGAAAGGAGTGGCAATGTCTCGGTATTGCGCCTCGTGCGGCAAGCTTCTTGCAGATAATGCCAAGTTCTGCACCTCGTGCGGTGCACCCGTTGAGCAAACAACCGCGAGCGATAGCCAGCCCGCTTTTGAGCAGACCGGCTCCCTTGATACGCCGCAAGCCAAGGCGGACGACCCCCTCGCCTATCGCCCTGTCTCTTATACACATCTCCGAGCCCACGAGACGGACTCCTATCTC
>CABRIB010000044.1 GCA_902470915.1 uncultured Collinsella sp.
ACGAGATAGGAGTCCGTCTCGTGGGCTCGGAGATGTGTATAAGAGACAGAGGGGTCGGGAGTGGGCGTGGGCGTAGGCGTGCCGCCATCGCCGCCGGTCGAACCACCGGTGGAGCCGCCCGTCGAGCCACCGGTGGAGCCGCCCGTCGAGCCACCGGTCGTACCGGTGCCGCCGGTGGTGTCGCCGCCCGTGGTCTCGGTGGTCGTGGTCGTCGTGGTAGTCGTTGTAGTGGTGGTTTCCTCTTCGTCCTCGTTCTCGTCCTTGTCGTCGTTCTCCGTCTTCTTGGTGTTGTTGGTGCCGTAGAACTTCCAGACGCTGTTGTTCTTATAGGTGGGCGCCGTTCCGGTCGCAAACTCCTCGCGCTCGGTACCGGTCAGAACGGTGTTCATAAACCGCTTAAAGACAGGCAGGTTGGTGCTGTCGCCCAGCAGGTCTGTGCCGTATTTTTGGATGGGGATCTCGCCCGCGGAATAGCCGGTCCACAGGGCGCACGCCAGCTGCGGGGTATAGCCGCAGAACCACAGGTTGGTGGTGTTGTCGGTGGTGCCCGTTTTGCCGGCATAGGGCTGGTTGACGCTCAGGGCACCGGCAGCACCCGTACCGCCGCCCTGCATGACGCCGGACAGAACATTGGTGACCGCGGCGGCCTCGCCCTCGGTAAGCACCTGTGAGGGATTGTCGGTGTGCTGGTACAGCACCGAACCGGTACGAGAGTCAATCTCGGTGATGGCGATCGGCTGGCGATAGTAGCCGCCGTTGGCAAACGTCGCGTAGGCGGCGGCCATCTCGAGCGGCGAGATCGAGCCGGTGCCGAGGGTCATGACGGGAACGTCCTCGATGTTGTCCTTGGCGGGATCGATGCCGAGCTTTTTGACGAGCGAGATGATCTTGCTGTTGCCGACGGCTTCCGCCACCTGGATGTAGCCGGTGTTGGAGGAGTATGCCGTCGCCTGCTTAAGCGTGATGTTGCCATAGCTATGGTTGGCGTAGTTTTGGACCTCGGTCGTGGTGCCCTTGGCCTTGAGCGGCGAGTTGCAGTTGAGGGTGACGTTGGGGTTCATGCCGTTTTGGATGGCAGTTGCCAGCGTAAAGGCCTTAAAGGTGGAGCCGACGGGACGCTTGGCCGTGGCATGGTTTACGTGGTTCTCGTCGGCGTTGTAGTCGTAGCCGCCCACCATGCACTTGATGTAGCCGGTCTTGGGGTCGACGACGACCATGCCCATGTCCAGGCCGTCGAGCGAGAGCGTGTCGAGCTGCTCTCGGACGGCATTCTCTGCCACCTGCTGCATCGTGGGGTCGATGGTGGTCTTGACGGTCAGGCCGCCCTTAAAGAGCACGTCGGTCGAGAACTCCTGCTCCAGCAGCTGCTTAACATAGGCGACAAAGTAGGGCTGCGAGTATACGTCGACGCCGCTGCCCGAAATCTCGGTCACGTTGAGGGTGATGGGCTCGGCCTGTGCGGCATCGTGCTCCTCCTGCGTGATGTGGCCCAGGCGCAACATGTTGTCAAGGACCTTGTTGCGACGGGACAGCGCCAGGTCGGGGTTGACCGTGGGGTCGTACTGCGAGGGCGAGTTGGGAAGGCCGATGAGCAGTGCGGCCTCGCTCAGGGTGAGGTCGGCGGCGCTCTTGGACAGATAGGTTTCGGCTGCGGCCTCGATGCCGTAGGCGCCGTGACCGTAGTAGATGGTGTTGAGGTACATCATGAGGATCTCGTCTTTGGAGTACATGTCCTCCATCTTGACGGCGATGTAGGCCTCGCGCACCTTACGCTCAATGGTCGAGTCGAACTGCTCCTCCTGCAGGATGGTGTTGCGCACCAGCTGCTGGGTGATAGTCGAGGCGCCTTCGTGCCCGCCGCCGAGGGTTGCCACCGCAGCACGCGCGATACCCCACAGGTCGATACCGCCGTGCTCGTAGAAGCGCTCGTCCTCGACGTCAACGGTGCCCTGCAGCACGTAGGGGGAGACCTCGTCCTTGGTGATGGACTTGCGGTTTTGCGTGTAGAAGCTCGCAATCTTGTTGCCGTTGCAGTCGACGATCTCGGTGGGCTCGCTCACCAGATACGCGTTGGCGTCGGTGTAGTCGGGCAGATCGGACAGCCAGCGGTTGACGTTGCCGACCATGCCGATGCCAAACGCCACGCCCGCGATAAGCAAAAAGCCCAAAAACGAGAGCAGGATTATGGGCAGAGCATGCGTCTTTGAACGGCTGCGTCCCTGTCGTTGGCGAGGACCCATATATTGACCTCCAGGTATGTCGTGCCGGACGGTGGATGTGCCGTCGGGGCAGGATGGACATAAGTTATTACACGATAAACCAAACGGGGCGCGCGAGGCCTCGTGTATGCTGGAAGACGGCATTTTTCAGAGTGAATGCATACCTTGGTAAGGAGTATGTCGATGGCGATTCGGACGATGGGGCCGAGCGGACAATACGAGACTGGATTGGATGCTGCCGGTGCGGCGCTGCCCGAGCTGCTGGCGCCGGCGGGCGGACTCGACCAGATGCTTGCGGCCATCGCCGCGGGCGCCGATGCCATCTATGCGGGGTTGGGCGGCTTTAACGCCCGTGTGAGCGCCCATGGCTTTACGGATGACGAGTTTGCGCGCGGCTGCGCCGTGGCGCATGCCCATGGCGTGCGTGTGTACGTAACGCTCAACGTGTTCGTGTTTGACGATGAGTTGTCCGACGCGGTGGCGTTGGGAGCTCATGCACTGGAGTTGGGCGCCGATGCTCTGATTGTCGCCGATGCCGGGTTGGCCTGCGCGCTGCGCGCGGCGATTCCCGGGGTCGAGATTCACCTGTCCACGCAGGCGGGCGCTCATAGCGAGAGCGCCGTGCGGCTTGCCGCCGATGAGCTTGGGGTCGAGCGCGTGACGACGGCACGCGAGCTGACGGTCGACGAGATTGCGGCGCTATGTGCCACGGGCGTGCCCATCGAGGTATTCTGCCACGGTGCGATTTGCATCGGCTATTCGGGGGCGTGCGAGTTCTCGGCCCTGCGGCGTGGGCGCTCGGCGATGCGCGGCGACTGCACGCAGCCGTGCCGTTTGGCGTACGACCTGGTGGACGAGGCTGGACAGAGCGTTGTCGCCGTCGAGGGAGATCGCCTGCTGTGCCCGCGTGACTATCTGGGTATTGCGCATCTGCCCGAGCTTGTAGATGCCGGCGTGGCGTCGCTCAAGATCGAGGGGCGCATGAAGAACCCCGATTACGTATTCAACGTGGTGCGGGTGTGGCGCCGGGCACTCGATATGCTGTGCGACGGCGCGTGGGACCCCGGTGCCGTGGAAGAGCTCGAGCGCGAGCTGGGAAGGTCGTTTAACCGTGGGTTTACCGATGCGTACCTGCGAGGACGTTCGGGTGCCGAGCTTATGAGCTTTGAGCGTGCGATCAACCAAGGTGTGCGCGTGGGACGCCTGGTGGCCGTTGGCCACGAAGAGGTGACCGTTGAGCTCGATGCCGCCGTGGCGGCGGGTGACACGCTCGAGATTCGGTTCTATCCGGGTGCCGACGCGCGTCCCGATGTGCCCAAGCGCTGGCCGCAGGTGCCCTGTCCGGTGGATGCCGCGGCGGGGGAGCGCGTCGTCGTGCATTGCAAGCGTAAGGTTGACACGGGCTGCGAGGTGTACCTGATTCGCAGCGCCGGCGTGTTGGATCAGACGGCGGCGGTGTTGGAGCGCATGCGGGCCGAGGCGGATGCGATTGCGCCCGTTGCGCGTGCCGTTGAGGTACTGCCCTTTGAGGGCGTTACGGTGGATGGCGGTGCGTCGACGGAGTTGGTGGAGTGCGCGGTTCCCGCTCGCATGGTTTTTGCTTGGCAGCTGATGGATGCCGACCCGCGCGGAGAACTCGATTTGTCCGACGCTGTTGTGGTGCTTGACGAGGTGTGCCGCACGTGTGACGCTGACTGGACCCGCTCACTGATGCAGCGTGCCGGGCGCGTTGTCTGCCGCAACCTGGGACAGGTGGTGATCGCTCGCGAGCTGGGCGTGACGTTTGACGTGGCGGCGCCGGTGTTCTGCGCGAATCGGGCCACGCTTACCTGGCTGCGCGGACTCGGTGCGGGGCGGGTGTACTTGCCGGCCGAGTTGCTCGGCAATGATGCGGAGCGTATTGCCGAACTGGCTGCTGAACCCGGCGTCTGGGGTCCGGTCGACGCCGACCGTCCCGAGCTTATGGTGTGCGAGCACTGCCTGCTGACCGCCGAGGGCGTCTGCGCTACCGATGCGACGGGACAGGTCCGTTGCCGCGACTGCTTGCGCCGTCGGCAGGTACGCTATCTGGTCGAGCGTGACGGTACACGTTTGCCAGTTGCCATTGACGCATGCGGCAGGACGAGGATTTTCCTGTCGTAGGTGCCGCGTCGCGTCAGTTTGTTATCATATGAGAGTTTATGGACTTCCAGCACCGCCGTATCCGGTGAGGGTGCTATAGCAAAAGGAGGATACCCAATGCTGTCTGTTGACGAGCAAATGCGTATCATCACCTCGGGCGCCGCGCAGATCGTTCCCGAGGCCGACCTTCGCAAGAAGCTTGAGAAGGGCGAGCCCCTCAACATCAAGCTCGGCGTCGACCCCACCAGCCCCGACCTGCACCTGGGCCATGCCGTGCCGCTGCGCAAGATGCGCCAGTTCCAGGACCTGGGCCACAACGTCACCCTCATCATCGGCAACGGCACCGCGCTGATCGGCGATCCCTCGGGCAAGAACTCCACGCGTCCGCAGCTTTCGCAGGAGCAGATCGAGGCCAACGCCGAGACCTACGTGAGCCAGGCCATGAAGATCCTGGACCCCGAGAAGACCACCATCGTGCACAACGGCGATTGGATCCTTTCGATGGATCTGGCCGGCCTGCTGCAGGTGTGCTCCAAGTTCACCGTTGCCCGCATTCTTGAGCGCGACGACTTTACCAAGCGCTACCAGTCTCAGACGCCGATCGCCCTGCATGAGTTCCTGTATCCCGTGATGCAGGCTTTCGACTCTGTGCAGATCAAGGCCGACGTGGAGATGGGCGGCACCGACCAGCTCTTCAACCTGCTCGCCGGCCGCGAGCTCATGGAGAAGATGGGTATGGAGCCCCAGATCGCGCTCACCATGCCGCTGCTCGAGGGCACCGATGGCGTTCGTAAGATGTCCAAGTCCTATGGCAACTACATCGGCCTGACCGACGCCCCCAAGGATATGTTCGGCAAGACCATGTCCATCCCCGACGAGATGATCGGCAAGTACTATCGTCTGGCCAGCTCGCTCACCCCGGCCGAGGTCGACAAGATCGACGCCGCCCTGGCCGATGGTTCTGCCGACCCCTACGAGCTCAAGCGCGCTCTGGGCCGCGACCTGTGCGACACCTACCACGGCGCCGGTGCCGGCGACGAGGCTCAGGCCGAGTTCGACCGCGTGTTCAAGGAGGGCCAGCTCGCCGACTTCCCCGAGAAGCACGTTGAGCTGACCGTCAACGACGAGGGCCAGATCTACCTCGCCGGCCTGCTCAAGGACCTGGGTCTTTCTGCCAGCGCCGGCCAGGCTCGTCGCGATATCGACGGCGGCGGCGTCAAGATCAACGGCAAGGCCGTGGCTCCCAAGAGCTATAACATCGATCCCAGCGCCCTCAAGCTGGGCGACACCCTCTCCGTGGGCAAGCGCAAGGGCTTCAAGTTGGTCTAACGAGCGAGTTGACCTCACAAGTGCAATAAGGCCGCAGCCGGGAATCCCGACTGCGGCCTTTTTTGGTTACGACGATCCCTTGGGGACGGAGGGATCATTTGGCGGTGCCGTTAAGCGGAAGGGGTGTTAGCGGGGCTTCCTTTTGGGCATACAATGGCTATTGGTTTGCTGCGGTGAAGGTCTGTCCGCTCCGTAGCTTTTTCTACGGTTAAAGGAGTATGTATGTCCGTTGAGGTCATGAGGACTGTGATCGACGCTGCCGAGGGCCGCGTGCCCGTCGACACGCTGTTTACCAATGCGCAGATCATCGACGTGTATGGCCAGCGTGTGGCGTCCGGTAGCGTTGCCGTCAAGGACGGTGTGATCGTCGGCGTGCTCTACGATGGTCGCGACGATGCCGCTGGCACCTACGAGGCAACTGAGGTCATCGACTGCCAGGGTCGCTATCTCGCTCCCGGTTTTATTGACGGGCATCTGCATATCGAGTCTTCGAACATCCGTCCCGCCGAGTATGCGCGCATGGCCGCGACGCGCGGTACTACCACCGCCATTGCCGACAGCCACGAGATTGCCAATGTTGCCGGTCTCGACGGCTTGCGCTTTATGATCGAGGACGGCCGCCGCGCACCCATCTCCATCAAGTACATGATGCCTTCGTGCGTGCCCGCGCTGCCCGACGAGCAGGCCGGTGCCGTTATTTCGGCTGCCGATATGCAGGCGTTTTTTGCCGAGCATCCGGGCGATGTCTTTGGTCTGGGCGAAATGATGAACCTGCCGGGCGTCTTTATGGCCGACCCCGAGACCTGTGCTCGCATCGATGCTGCCAACCAGACGCCGTCCAAGCAGGTTGACGGCCATGCGCCGCTCGTTGCCGGTAAGGACCTCAACGCCTATGCTGCAGCGGGCATTATCGCCGACCACGAGTCGACGATTCCCGAGGAGGCACTCGACAAGCTGTCCCGCGGCATGTACGTGATGCTGCGTGAGGGCACGTGCAGCCACGACCTGGCCAACCTGTCTCCGATGCTGCTGGAGAATCCTTCCCGTGCCCGCCGCTGCTGCTTTGCGACCGACGACCGCGCTCCCTCCGATGCGCTTTCGACCGGTATGATCGACAATGCCTGCCGCGTGGCTATCGAGGCCGGTATCGACCCCGTGGTCGCCATCTCCATGGCGTCCCTTTCCACGGCTGAGGCATTTGGTCTGGACCACGGCTGCCGCGACCCGCACGAGCTCCGCGGTGCGATTGCCCCGGGCAAGCGTGCCGACCTGCTGGTGCTCAATGACCTGACGTTTGCCACGGCTCCGCATCGCGTATATGCCGCCGGTGCCCTGGTGGCGCAGGACGGCACCTTTGTGGGCGAGATCGCACCCGAGATGGCCGAGGTTGCGGCCCTTGCCGATGAGCTGCGCGCCTCTGTTAGGCTGCCGAAGCTTTCGCTCGATGTGTTCGTCTATGCCTTTAAGCCGGGCGAGGCCGTTATCGATGTCATCCCGGGTATGGCTATCACGGGTATGGCCCGCCCCGAGAGCGCCGAGGGCCTGCGCCGCATTATGCTGATTGAGCGCCATGGCCGCGGCGTGTCGCTGCAGGCCGAGGGCGCCGACGGCGACGGTCCCGCTGGCCTGGGTCTTGTTGGCAAGCACATTGGTCGCGGCTGGGTGCGTGGCTTTACCATTACGGGCGGTGCCATCGCCTCGACGATTGGCCACGACTCGCACAACGTGTGCGTGGTGGGCGACAACGCGGCCGATATGATGGCTGCCGTCGAGGCTGTTGGCCAGGGCGGCCACGTGCTGGTGCGTAACGGTGAGGTCGTGGCGCGCATCCCGCTGGCGCTCGGTGGCCTGATGAGCGAGGGCACGGCCGAGGATGTCGCCGCGCAGCACGACGACTTTATGGTCAAGGCACGCGCCATGGGTATTGAGCCGCCGCTCGACCCCATCATGGGCATCATCTTCCTACCCCTGCCGGTGATCCCGACGCTCCGCATCCGCCCCGAGGGCATGTTCGACGTCACCACCTTCACCTACGCCGATTAGTCATTGGGGACGTTCTTAAACGACTAGCCACCTGCGACACTCTTTGACTTGTCGCCTGACGCCGCGACCGTGAGACCTCTGGCACGCGTGAGCTATTTGCCAGGCCTATGTAACGTTTATGACTGCGGGGTCTTATTTGAGCTCCCTTTGGGTACGTTGGAATCGGATACACGTCCGATTCCATCAAGCCCGAAGGGAGCTTTTCTATGTTTAAACTGATTGCATCCGATATGGACGGCACACTGCTTGACGAAAACGGTCAGGTGCCTCCCGAGACCTACGAACTGATTCTGGCGCTACACGAGCATGGCGTGCATTTCGCCGCATCGTCAGGTCGTCGCTACGATCGCCTGTGCGAGTTCTTTGCGCCCGTTCGCGACAAGATGGACTTTGTCGCCGCTAACGGCGCCCAAGTCTACGCCGACGGTAAGATGGTAGACCGTGAGGTGTATTCCCACCTGGCGATTCGAAGGCTCGCCCAAGCCGTCAGGACGTTTCCCAATCTGCATCTTGCGCTCTTTGACCGAACCAAGTCCTTCCTGCTCGATGACGAGTGCAAGTTCGTGCGTGAGGTCGATAAGGACCTTCCCAATGCCGAGCGTATTTGGAAGCTGCCCGATCCCAGCGTAAATATCATCAAAGCGAGTATCTTTTGCGACGACAGTGCGGTTATGGACAGTGCGTACGTGCTACAGCGCGAACTTGGTCAGCTCTTTACTTTTGCGCCTTCGGGCAACGCGTGGATCGATGCCATGCAGCCTGGTGTGTCGAAGGCCTCGGGTATCGCGCAGCTCGCGGAGCATTACGGCATTGGTCGCGACGAGGTCATGGCGTTTGGCGACTCGATGAACGACTACGAGATCATTCGCTTTGTCGGCACGGGCTGCGCGATGGAAAACGCGCGCCCCGCGCTTAAGGCGGTGGCCGATCGCGTGGTGGGTTGTAACCGCGACCACGCCGTCCAGCAGGAGCTCCGTCGCGTGCTGGAGAGTCTCTCCTAATCCGGCAGATGGGGACGTTCCTTTTCTGTCGACAGTGGGGGACAGTCCTTGCAGCTTTTTGCGAAGAGTGTCCCCAGTGACTAGTCGTTTAAGAACGTCCCCAATGACTGACCAATGACTAGGCGAGGGTGGCCATGATGGTGCGGGCGACGCCGTCGTGGTCGTTGTCGTATTCGGTGATGGCGTCGGCGGCCTCGCGGTCCTCGGACTCGGCGTTGATCATGGCCATGCCGTGGCCCGCTGCCTGCAGCATGGGGATGTCGTTGATGTTGTCGCCGAACGCCCAGGCGTCGGCGAGAGACTCGCCCAGATGCTCGCATAGCCACGTGAGGGCCGTTCCCTTGGTGGCACCCTCGCCCATAACCTCGATATTCATGGCGTACGAACGCGTGACCTCGATCCCGCCGAGTGTATCGAGCTCCGCCGTGATGGCGTCGCGGTCGGCCGGATCGTGCCAGTACATAGCGATGCGTTCGAGCACCTCGACTTCGTCGATTTTGCTGTCGATATCCATGTCGATTGGTGTGCGCGTGCGCTTGAGCGAAGCCGCGATGTGGGGGTCGCCGCCACAGAACTCATCCAGACGCCCGTATAGCGAGCGGGGGAGGAAGCACTGCCCATCCGCGAAGATATCGAAGGTCACATCGTGGCCGGCGGCAATGCGATGGACGCGATGGGCAATGCCGCGATCGAGCGGACGGCTCAAAATGCGCGTGGCGCGCGAGGCATCGTTGGGCACATCGTCGTCGAGCTGCCAGACGCTGGCGCCATTGGCGCAGACCGCGTAGTGCACGGCAGGATGGGCGAGGATGGGCTCAAAGACGCCCGACAGCGGACGCCCCGTGCACGGTACAAACTCAATGCTGCGACGTGCGAGCTCGTCGAGCATCGTCCAGGTGGCGTCGCCCATCTGCTTGTCGCTCGTCAACAGTGTTCCATCCATATCGGAAAAAACAATCATTCGATGCAGCCCTTTCTACTGGCATAAAAAGCGTGGCCGAGGGCGGTGATGCCCTGGCCACGCTCGGGTTCTATAGCGGTCCGCGTCCTAGCGGTCGGCGAGTGGCTTGTACTCCAGCGGCTCGATCACCGGACGATAGGCCGGGCGAATAATACGGTGCGCGCAGAAGAGCTCTTCCATGCGGTGTGCCGACCAGCCGGCCATGCGGGCGACGGCGAACAGCGGTGTAAAGAGCGTCTCGGGCACGCCGAGCATTTTGTAGATAAAGCCCGTGTACAGGTCGATGTTGGCGCAGATGGGCTTGGTCATGCCGTGGTCGCGCATCACCTGCGGGGCCAGGCGCTCGATGCGCTCGATGAGTGCGAACTCCTCGCCCAAGTCCTTCTTGGCGGCAAGCGAGCGCGCGTAACGGCGGCAGACCTCGGCGCGCGGGTCGCTCAGCGTGTAGACGGCGTGGCCCATACCGTAGATGAGACCCGTGCCGTCGAAGGCCTGTTTGTCGAGGATCTTGCCCAGGTAGGCTGCGACCTCGTCCTCGTCCTCCCAATTGGAGACATGCGCACGGATGTCCTCGTGCATGGACACGACCTTGGCGTTGGCGCCGCCGTGGCGCGGGCCCTTGAGCGAGCCGATGGCCGCGGCGTAGGCGGAATACGGGTCGGTGGCCGAAGAGGACAGCACGCGGCAGGCGAACGTGGAGTTGTTGCCGCCGCCGTGCTCGGCATGCAGCATGAGCATCACGTCGAGCAGCATGGCTTCGTCGCGGGTGAATGCCATGCCGCCGCGGAGCACCTGCAGGATGGTCTCGGCGGTGGAGAGACCGGGCGTGGGGTGCGGCACGTGAACCTCGGAGCCGCGAAGCTTGGCGATCGAGGCCATGTGTGCGAAGGCGGCGATGCGCGGGAGACGTGCGAGCATGGAAATAGCCACGTCGATCTCATGCTCGGGCGTAATCACGTCGGGCTCGGCGTCGAAGGCGTAGAGCAGCAGCACGGCGCGCTGGAGCACGTTCATGATGCTCGACGACACCGTGGTCATGGGGAACTCTTTGACGTATTCGTCGCTCAGATGCCTAAAGGCGCCCAAGCGCTCGCAAAAGCCGTCCAGCTCTTCCTTATTGGGCAGCGAACCCGTGATAAGCAGGTAGGCGACTTCTTCGTAGCCATAGCGATTCTCGGCCTGGGCATTGTTGACCAGATCCTCGATGCTATAGCCGCGCAGCGTGAGCTTGCCCTGGTCGGGCACGACCTTGCCGTCGACCTTGTTGTAGCCGTGCACGTCCGAGATGCGGGTAAGGCCCGCAACCACACCCGAGCCGTCGGCGTTGCGCAGGCCGCGCTTGACGTTATGTTCGACGAACAGACCCTCGTCATACGGATCAGTCGGCATGCCGTGGTAGAGGTTTTCGCTCTCGGGCGAAATCTGGCGGCTCGCCTCATAATCCAAGACCAGGCGGCTCAGATGGTCATCGAAGCGGTAGTAGATTTTCTTGGCGTCGTAAGCCATGCGCGCTCCTCTCGGGGCCGTGTGGGGGCGGCGTGCTTGGGTGCAGATGCGCCGGCCTGTTCCCGTACGGCCTGTTCGCTACAGGCGGTACATAAAGTTGAAGACGTCCTCGCGCTGGATGGACACGTTGACGCCCGAAAGCTCGCCGGCCTCGGCCAGCGCCTTCTGCAGCTCGGCGAAGTCGAGCTTGGACTCGGCGGTATCGGCCAGCATGGTCATGGTGAAGATGTCCTCGATAATGGACTGCGTGATGTCGCGGATGTCGACGTTGGCCTCGCCTAGGACACGGGTGACGCCGGCGACGATGCCGGGGCGGTTCTTGCCAAGGACGGTGATGACGATACGGGAGGACGAGATCTCGGCCATGGGAAACCCTTTCGCGTGATTGCGGCGCGCGCGGGGCGCTCCGCTACGGTACAGTGTTCATCATTGTACCTGTCTGGCGCAAAAAAGGCGCGCTCGCTGCGGCGTTACATGCCTGCAACATGAGCGTAAGGGGGAAGGCCGCACGGGGAAGAGCCGTCTGGCGCGTGTCCGGCTCGTGTTGGGTTGATTTCCGATCTCAGCCGAACACATTGAGCGGACAGGCCGTTCCCGCAGTCAGCCGAACGCCTCCGACGGCTGATTCCGAACTGGAAGCGGAGGGCATCCCCGCCCTTCGGTAGGGGATACCGCTCCGCGGCGCATGCCGCGGGCGGCGCCCCTATCGGACCACCGTGACCTCAGTTGGGATGGGCCCAGCACTGCCACGTACTCGGTGAGCTAGAGCCAACTGTTCGTCTTCACGTCGCGTATGGCGATATTTCGGTCGTCCGGCTCGGTGATGCCGTAGCCGAACGCCTGGAGCGTCTCGATGGACTCCTGGATCCTCTGTTGGAACATGGGACCCGGATCGACCCTCGGCCCGAGGTGCCCGCGCCAAAGGCACGGCGTGGCGCGCAGCATGTTATGGATTTTGGAGATGGGCTCGATGTCGGCGTAGACGTTGAGCGTCGCCATGGCGTCCTTGTGGCCGAGGATCGATTGGAGCGCCTTGATATCGCCGCCTTGGCGGATCCACTGCGTTGCGAACGTGTGGCGAAGGCCGTGGAACGTGATCAGCTCGTCGTTGGTGCCCATGAGGCCGTTGGTCTCCGAGAACGTCTTGAACGCCCTGCGGATATAGCTTGTCGTCGCGAAGGTCGCGCCCGGCTCCGACAGGATGTAGCAGTCCCCGATCTCGACCGCCCCGGTAAGGCCGCGCAAGCGCAGCTTTCCGCAGTCGATCTCGTGGGCCTCCTTCAGGAAGGGGAGTAGGCCGACCGGGTCGATGGGGATACCCCTGGCGTCATGGGTCTTGGTGTCCTTGATGGACGAACCCATTCCCTTCGCGTACGCCACCGAGTGTCTGATCGAGATCAGGCCCGTCTCGAAATCCACATCGCACCACCGAAGGCCGCAGACCTCGCCGATTCGCATCCCCGTGTGCAGGGCGAGTACGACCGCCCTCTAATCCTCGGCGGACCAATCGAGTCCGAACTCCTTTCGGGCATCCTCTTCGCTCATGACTTCGAGAAGGTCTCCGGGTTGGCAACGAAGGGCGAGGCATAGCTGCTCGAGTGTGTTGAAGCGAATGCCGCGAATATGCCCTTTTTTAATACGGGACAGGTTCACGGGCGTGGTTCCAATCCTTTCGGCAAGTTCGTTCGAGGAAATCTTTCGCTCGGCCATGATCTTGTCGAGGCGAACAATTACGGGCATGGCGTTTCCTTACGCAATCTCGTCGGAGTCGAGGTACAGCTCTCGGGCGTACAAGAAGAGCTGGGAAAGCATGAACAGGACGATGCCGAGAACCAGAGAGGTCCAATCGAATGATGAAGCGATCTCTTGGGCGCCGACGGCCCCCTCGCCGCCAAACATCGAAACGGAGGTTTTGAGTGAGCCGGCGTAGAGGCTGGTGGTAGCTTGAACAACGAAGAGAATGCCGAGCACCTTCAAGCATGTCGCAGACCCTTTCTTGAAGGGGTCTCCGCTCTTGATCGTCCACACGAGAACGGCGCTGAGGATGGTCGTAGCGATACCGATGACGGCAGGGACCAATGTCGAGATCGCAAGGGCTGGATACGCGGGGGAGTCTGCAATTACAGGGTTGTCGAGCACTTCGATTGCTGGCTTTAAGGAGAACGCCACTTGTGCGATGGCGGTGGCGCAAAGGGTCGCAGAGGCTATCGCACATGCGATGCGGAAGGAATGAAGCCGGGGAGTGCGATTGTCGGAACTCATAATAACCTCCGAAGAATTTAAAAAACTCAGGTTACTTTTTAACAGTTTATGTTAAATTGACTTTGCCGGCAAGTAATAAGGGCCGAGCATTTTGTTCGGCCCCTCTGTTCCGACTGGATGAGGTTAAGGTTGGCGATGAATATGCTCAAAATCTCGAAGGCGATCTTTAGGTCGCTTCTCTCCTCCAGGTCGCTCTGTGTTGTCGTTGTTGCGTTGATGGTTCTTTGTGCTCTGCCCGTCTTCAGGAGCGCGGCTGGCATCGACGGACGGGTCGAATACCTCGAGTCGGGAATAACCCGTGTTGAGCAGGAATTGTCAGCATCCTATGCGGATGCGCTTGTGAATGCGGGGGAGGACGGTGTCTATACCTCTTCATCAAGCATGCCCGCGCTTCTGTACCCTCTTGCCGCGGGACGTCTTATCTTGGCACCGCTCTCTCCCCTACTTCCGTTTCTGCAGATATCGGATGGAGAGTACACCTATTATGACGGATCGAAGGAGTACTTGCTATGGGTCGCAACGGCCGTTGCCGTCTCGTTCCTTGCCGCGCGTCTTAACAAACGTGAAAAGCTCATCATCCAGGCACCGATGGGCGAGCTGGGTAGACTTGTTGCATCGAGCGTATGGGCGAGTGTTTTTGCAATGCTTGCCGTCCTCGCCATCAATCTTCCAGGGATAATCGCCGCGCTTGTGAAGAATGGCCCGGGCTCGCCGTTCTATCCGATAGGCTACATTCAATATGCGACTCCGGTTATCAAACCGGCTTGGCTGGTGTTCGCGCAGACGGCCATCTTGCAATTCTTGGTGGCAGCGTTCATCTCGCTTGTCTTTCACCTTGCCGTGAAGATTGCCAATAACCCTACGCTTGGAATCGTGTTCGTATGTGCCCTGATGGGGGTGACGATGGTTCCCGGGTATTACGGAAGATCCATCGCTTTACGTGAGTTCGCCCTGTTGAATCCCCTTACGTATGCGAACACTGAGTTGACCGTCGGCGCCTATAGCCCGTACCCGACAACGCAGATAGTGAATCTGCCTGGACTTTGCTTCGAGCGTGGCGCGATTGCCCTCGTATGCGCAATCGGGATCGAGGTGCTGGCAATTAGCCTGCTTTGCGTTGCTGGAAAGAGCGGCTGCGCGCGCCCGATATCCCCGATTTGTCTTGAGAGAGGTTCCTTCGCTGCATCGAGAACGGCAACTCGTTCGAGCGCTTGTGCCTCCGCCGTTGCATACGTAAGAACGATGGGGAAACTGCTCCTGCGTTCTCCTACCCTCGCCGTATGCGCGATTGCAATGTCGGCGACGATGCTGGCCCCGGCTCTGGTCGAGATGTTTCCTGACGCTGATAACGTTTCCGCTGTTCGGTATAGGGATGGGGAGCTCCGTTCAATAGATCGGTATCTAGAGCAGAACGCTGCGAATATGGACGTCGAGGGCAAAGCGGCCCTAGAAGACATGCGGGATGCTCTTTCGGGTTTCGTGTACGCGCCTATGCCTGCGGAGGGGTTTCGAAGCCTTGCGACGTACGAGCGCGCTCGAGGTGAGCTGGGCGCGGCAGATGCGACTCTCCTGCAATCGATCGGAATCGAGCCGGAGACTCCTTCTCGTGCGGAGGCGCGCGCCCTTCTGCTTGAGTCGATCGCGAGCTTGCCGGACCCCAAGGTTTACGAGTTAAGTACGAAGATGCCCCCATTAATCCTCCTTTCGTATCTCCAGGCAGCGCTTCCCTCCTTATTTTTGCTGTTGCCCGTGGTTGTCACATCGCTCGCGTGCACCCACCTGCAGTGTCGTTCCCTTCTGGTTCTCCAGATCCCCGCAACAGCGCATGTGCGTTTTCTGACGGCTGTTGCGCTGGCTCTCCTGCTTGGCTTGGTGCTGCTTTTGGTGTCGATGGTTCCCGCTGTCGTTGTGTCCGTGATTAAGAACGGTGCGGGTGGATCGGAGTATCCCGTCGCTCTCATTCGGGCGGGAGCTTCGACAACGTCCATGGTGGGGGAGGCGGTGTTGTGCAGTATTCCGTTGCTGGTCATGGCATACGGCGTGATTTCCGTCGTCGCTGCGTTGACAGCAGCGATTAGCCGCAACCCCGTTGTCACCGGAATGGTTTGCGCGGTTCTCTTGGTGTTGGGTTCGTTGAGCGCTCATGTTGAAAGCGTGGGCATGGGCGTCGCGCTGCTGGCTCCATTCGCCTCGTTTGATCCCGCTTCCCAGGTGGGGACGATTGGATTCCTTGGGCGAGGGACGAACGCGATGCCTTTTGGAGAGGTCGTCGGCGCATCGGGCGCTCTGCTGGTGGTCTTGGGCGCCGTATCTCCGTTGATGGTGCGCCTGAGTGTTCCAAAGATCGAAAGGGGATGATCTCGATGATTGACCTTCAAACGCTGACGATCTCTTATGGAAAGAAGGTGCTCGTAGATTCGGTGAACGCTGAGTTTGCCCCGGGTACGGTCTACGGTCTCGTCGCTCCGAACGGGCATGGAAAGACGACGTTGCTGCGTGCGATGGCAGGTTTGCCGGGTCCTCGCGTGGACGGGAGCATCGTTCTGGATGAGGTGCAGGGTACGGGTGCGAGAGAGGTCCGTTCTATGATCTTCTATGCACCTGGTGAGGGGACGCTGCTGTATCCCGGATTGCGTGCGGAAGATCACCTCAAGATGGTTTGCGATATGTGGCCGCATGCTCGCGATATCGAAGAGATAGTGGAACAAACGCAGATAGGCGAGTTCGCGAAGATGAGGATCCGCACTCTGAGCCAGGGCATGAAGCAGCAGCTTACCCTGGCGATTGCGTATGCGACGGGCGCGCGGTACCTTCTATTAGATGAGCCCATGAACGCGCTCGACCCCAGCAGGGTGGACTTGCATTCCGAGATTCTCAGGAAGCTGGCCGATTCTGGTACGTGCATCATCATGTCATCCCACATCTTGGATTCGGTCGATAGGCTGTGCGATGAGATTCTGTTTTTGAAGGATGGGAGGCTCATTAGAAGCATTCCGCAAGATGATGCTGCGCCGAAGTCTCCTGGATCCCATTTCGCAAAGCCTGCCGGACGCGCCGAGGGTGCGCTAAGCACGTATCGGCGACTCTACGAAAAGGGCGGGTAGAAATGCAAGTTAATAATCTATGTGGTCAATATAATGCCGTTGAACCCGCATATCGATACCGTTCAGCCATTCGCCTCGCCCCCGTCGCACGTATCTTCATCCGGTCTGTTACTTTTA